>JALZOO010000467.1 GCA_030913905.1 Acidobacteriota bacterium | reverse complement strand
GGTAACTACCAGGTGAGGGTGCGCACTCAAGGTACGAATTATGTTAGTCAAACCAAACGAGTGAACATTATTAACTTCACCACCAATGTCCCCAATTTAGGAACAGTTACCTCCGGCGCAGAGTATGTGCAATTGGATTTCAATCTCCAAGCTGATGAGGCAAACCCTTTACCGGGCATCACCGGAACCATATTTGTTCAGGACGTCCCAGCGGAAGCTAAGAAGGCTTACGACAAGGGGGTCGCTGAGCTTGATGGCGGAAAGAATGAGCCTGGGTATGCCGAGCTGAAAAGGGCCATTGAAATCTTTCCCAACTACTATCAAGCTCTGGAACGCTTGGGAACGGAATACGTCAAACGTGGATATTATCAAGCGGCATCTATCCTTCTAAGAAAAGCTGTCGACGTAAACCCAAGGAGTTACTCGAGCATGTTCTCCCTTGGTCTTTCGCAATACAATTTAAAACAATCGTCGCTTGCGATTGAGACCTTTCGCCGTGCTGCGGCACTGGCTCCAGCCTCCCCCTATTCACATCTATGGCTCGGTACTGTCTTGCGCCAGGCAGGCAAGTTAGATCAGGCTGAAGCGCCCCTTAAGCGAGCCAAAGAACTTTCCAAGAACCAAGTTTCCGAGGCGCCCTGGCAACTGGCTTTACTTTATAACCAACTTAAACGGTACCGTGAGGCAGCTGCGGAACTGGAGCTGTTTCTGAAAACAGAACCGAATGCCCGCGATCAGGAGCGAATCAGGAAGCTAATTATTCAACTGCGAAACAAGATGGTGTAAGAACGGAGAAGCAGGCACTTGGGCTTAATTTCGGTGGCGAGGATTATTGATCAAATCAGATGTCCCAGCTTTTCTTTCTTCGTTCGCAGGTAGCCTGCTGCTCTTTCAAGTGGTTCCACTTGAATAGAGACTCTATCTACAATTCTTAACCCCGCCTCCTCCAGAGCGCGAAGCTTCAGCGGATTGTTTGAGATCACGCGCACCTGGCAAAGACCGAGATCGAACAGCACCTCCGCGCATTGCCTGTATTCGCGGGAATCCACCGCCAGACCTAATTGCTCATTGGCTTCGACGGTATCAGCGCCTTCATCCTGGAGTGCGTAGGCGCGAATCTTATTTATGATTCCGATGCCGCGTCCCTCCTGCTGCTGATATACGATTGCGCCTCGACCCTCGCGTTCAATCAACCTCATCGTTTCATGAAGTTGTCGACCGCAATCACATTTTGTGGATCCGAAGACGTCGCCTGTCAGACACTGCGAATGGATGCGCGCCAGCGTGGGAGTTTCGCGGCGCAGCTCGCCTTTGAAGATAGCTACAAACTCCTCATCACTGACCAGGGAACGATAGCCGGCGATCTTAAAGTCGCCCCACTCTGTGGGCAGATCGGCAACGGCCACACGTTCTACTGAAAGACTTCCATCCGGCCCGCACTCAGTTGTTACTTGTTCTATCAACCAACCCTCCTTGTCGAGTAACTACTCCACAGACGATGTACATAATGCTTGCAATGGATTTTATCCAAGTAGAACCAGAAGCGCTACACGGGCGCCTATACGGCTTACAAGGTGGCGAAAATGGGCCAGCAGGCCGAGAATCAAGATTGCGACGGCATCAGTCGCACGTTAAGATACCTCGTCTGCGTACCTGGTAAGACCGGTCAGTGAAATACTGATCTCAATCGCCCGGACCGAATGCCCAGCCAAAACATCAACCAAGACGAGTCCGGCAAAACGAAACCCCGTCGGAACGTCAAACCCTCTAAGTCGACGCAGAAAGAGCGGCGGCCGGCGCTGGTCTCACTTCGCGGTGAGTTGATGGCTGTGCCCATTCCACTGGAGCGAGACGAGGTCATTATCGGCCGCGCTTTGGAGGCTGACGTTCGACTCAACGATGCGCGCGCATCTCGACTGCATGCACGCATCACGAGCGAGCGGGAAGCCGACGGCGGTGGTTATCGACTTGAGGATCTGGGTTCCACGAATGGAACGCTCGTCAATGGTGAGTTGATTACTGAGGTGATGTTGAATGACGGCGACAAAATCGAGATAGGTGATCACCTCTTCCGGTTCGACATGCTGGATGAAATCGACCGCGAGTTTCAACAACAGATCCACCGCTTGCTGGCCCACGATGAGTTGACGGGACTGCTGACCAGCAAGTCGTTCTTTTCTGAGTTACGACGCGAAGCCGCCCGCGCTGAAGCTGAGTCACGGCCGTTCTGCGTTCTCATGATGGATCTGGACCACTTCAAAGAAGTCAACGATACATACGGTCACCTGGTTGGCAGCAAAACTCTTGAAGAAACGGGTCACGTGATCAAGGAAGCCTTGCGGGCCGGTGACGTGGCGTCTCGTTTTGGTGGCGAAGAGTTTGCCGCTTTTCTTTTGGATGCGAACTATGCGCAGGGTTTGGTGGCGGCGGAGCGGGTAAGAGTCGCAATAGAGGGACATTTGTTTCCGGCAAGCAGGATTGATTCACCCGAACAATCAACCCACCGCATCACTATCAGCATCGGTGTCGCTGCCTTTCCAGACGACGCGACGGACCCGATTCAGCTTGTGGAACTAGCAGATTCAGCTCTTTACCGAGCCAAGCGCAGCGGTCGAAACCGCATCTGCGCCTATCGGCCGTCGCTGGCTGTAACTGAAGGGCCCTTGCCGCCCAGGCGTGCGTGAGTGAACTCAATTTAATCGACACCTTCTTTTGAAACACTCGCTTCGAATCTGCGTGTAAGACTCCTGCCGGCATTTGCCGCTTTCGCGCCGGTTGCGCCTAATTAATTGAGGCGTGTATGCTTCGTTGTACCTTTTGGGCTAGCGTCTCTCCTTAATTAATCAGGAATACCTCAGGTGACGACTAAACTTAACCTTGCCAGTAAGCCGTTTAGCAATCGTTCACTCCCGTGGGCTATTACGGTTTTCGTGGTACTGATCTCGATGGTGAGTCTTGTTTTCATCGTTCGCGCCACCAGGAGAGCTGAGGCGCAGGCTTCCGCTGTGCAAAAGGACATCAACGCTCTCGGCCAACAAGAGCAGGCTCTGCGCCAACAAGCTCAAGCGGTGAAAAACTCTCTGACAACGGAACAATTGCAAACTCTGACGGCGGCGCACGCTCTCGTCGACCGCAAGCAGTTTTCGTGGTCACGGCTACTGGCGGATCTCGAGTCCGCGCTGCCCGGAAGCGTGCGCGTTAAACGTATTGCGGTGCGCGGCATAGCAACGCGAGGTGAGCAGACGCAGGCGGACTTGGAGTTGACAGTGGTTGCAAAGTCTCCTGGTGCAGTTACAGAAATGATTGGCGACATGGATCGCGCGGGAATCTTTCGAGCGGAACTGCGTTCGCAAAACCTGCAACGTGGGCGCGGCGAAACGGGAGCAGAATACGAGTTGTACATCGTGTATCGTCCGCGTGCGGGATCTCCAGCGGACACCGCAGCCGTTGCCTCCGTCGCGCCGTCGGGCGATGTATCGCGGGGAGTTAGCCCATGAGCGAACAACCGGCTGCCGAACAGCGCATAAGCAATCGCACGCGGATTCGAACTCAGTTCAAAAGCTTCCGTTCTGCTCGCCGGCAGGGAGTGATTGGTCCAGCCGAACTGGTGGCACTCGCAGGCAGCTTTTTGATTCTTTTCCTTGTAATAGTGGCCTATCTGTACTTTCTGGCGCCCGCGCGCGCAAAGTTGGCGAATCTTCAGTTGGAGCGTGCGCGACTACAGACGCAGTTGCGCAATTCTCAGGACGTGGTTAGCCAGGGACAAAGCACGGAATCGACTGTCCAAAGTATCGAACAAAGTTTGGACGCTTTTGAGAACAATCACCTGCTCGGCGCTTCTCGCGGGCGCATGAGCCTCTACGACTCACTCAATATGCTCATCCGCAAGAATGGCCTGCGCAATACTTCGGGCCCGACCTATACGCCGCTCGAGCCGGCCGGAACGAAGACCACAACGGGCGGAGGCCGATCTGCGAATACGAAGTGGCAGAGCGTTTATCCAGGCATTGCCATCAGCCTGACGGTTGAAGGGCCGTATCAGAACCTGCGCCGGTTTATTCGTGAAATGGAATCAAACAAGCAATTCGTCATTATTAATAGCGTCGAATTGGAGCGCTCGACTGACACAAATAATGCGCCGCTGGCTGAAGGAGCGGCGGCGGGCGGGGCGCGTAGCTCACTAGTGAGTTTGCGATTGGAGATGGCGACTTACTTTCAACGTGGGTCTACCCAGGGTGTGACCGTCGAAGCGGGTCAGAATTAAGTGACGCAATGCAGATTACTGACATTAAAAATCCAAACGAGCGAAAGAAAGTAATTGGGGCGGCTGTCCTCGGACTGGTCGCTGTGATACTGCTGTGGTGGACATTCTTTGGTTTTGGTGGCAGTACTACGAACAAAGTCTCGCAACGCCCCGTTCCTGTCGCGACAGCTTCTCCGGTCTTCCGTGAAGGACCCATCGGAGTTGATCAGAATGTAGACGTTCTTGACCAACTGCGCCCCATCAATGCCGAGTACACCTTGCCCGCCGTGCCCGAAGCCAGGCGGAATATCTTCGTTTATTACGAAAAGCCCCTGCCGGTTGTGCCTCCTCCGCCCAGCCCGACTCCCACTCCAACACCTCCCGTGCTTTTGGCGAATTTGTCTCCGTCGACAGTTTTTGCACGTACCGACGACTTTACTCTGGAAGTCTCGGGCGACAAGTTTACGTCACAATTGAGGGTATTTATTGAGAATAACCCATTGCCCACACGGTATCGCGGGCCGCAGCAGCTTTCAGTTACAGTACCGGCAGGGCTAATAGCGAATCCGGGTTCGCGGCAAATTGTTTTACGCAACATTGACGGATCGCTCTACTCAAACCCTCTTACGCTCAACATCGCAGCCCCTCCGATCCCGAATTTCTCCTACGTTGGGATCATCGGAACGCCCCGGTACATCGACACTGCTATCCTGCAGGACAAATCCAACCGAGAGGTGCTGAACGTACAACGTGGTGATTTGTTGGGAGGAAGATTCCGTGTCACCAGCATTTCAGAGAAGGAGATAGTTTTCGTCGACACGAATCTAAAGATCAGGCATGCGATCGCTTTGACAAGTCAGGTCGATCGGGGCGGTCCTCTTCAGCGACCGACACCCAGAGTTGAGAGTGAAGATGACGAGCCGTAGAGTAGGACCACACCACAACATGTTGTTATTCCGATCGTTCAACTCAAGACGGCGATCCGTCACCGGTACCGAGCGACGGCGGAGGGCCGAAGGTGGTTATACGCTCGTAGCGCTCCTGACTCTGATGACAGTGCTCGCGCTCTTTGCGGTCGCCGCTGCGCCCAGCATTCAGCAGCAGGCACAACGTGAGCGTGAAGTAGAAGCGATCTTTCGAGGTGAACAAATGGCGGAAGCCATCCGCGCCTACTACTCTTATAAACAAGCCAGATCAGGCAATGGCGACGCTGCACTGCCAACCTCGACCGATCAGTTGCTTGAAGGACTACCTAGTGGAACGAAGAAGGTTCAGATACTCCGCGCTTCAGCTTCGCGCGACCCTTTATCGGATTCGGGCGAATGGAGATTAATCCGACCGCGCTCATCCGAGCTGTCGGACTTTCAGCAGGCCTTAATTCTCTATGCGGAGAACCTTAGGCCCACCACGCGCGACCCGCAACTCAAGCAGGTTGAACAACTTATGGCGCCGGTTGTGTTACCCACCTTAGGCATAGCGACCCCTCAGTCAGGATCAATTGACGAAAACAATTCAAGTGGGCCATTCATCGGAGTAGCGAGTCAGAATAAGAATAAGTCAGTAATCAACTACTACGGTATCGATCGGCACAACGAATGGATCTTCACTCCTCTTTTCCGCTAGTGGCTTGTCTGTCTCCAGTGTTCCTTTCGTGATCGCTCAAAGCGAATCCAATCTGCAATGAAGTGTTCACGTCGCTGCTTCGTGCCGGCACTCACGATCTCGATAAGTGTGCTTAAGTGCCACGACTCGCGACTGCTCAGCTTCTAAGTGGGTGACTATAGTTCGCTCGACTGCCAAAAATATTTCCCGCTCCTGTTGTAATAAGTTGTTGACATCTCGAACGTTTACGTTTATATAGCAAGATGTTGTGCGCCGTTTACACTAGCCCACAAGATAGAACTAGGTACAGTATCTTGTGGTCACGGTCCGAAAACAAAATCTTGAAAAGAAGGAGCAACTAAGAATGGCAACTAAAAAAGGTGGAAAGAAGAAGGCAGCGAAAAAGGGCGGCGGCAAGAAGAAGTCAGCAAAGAAGGCCGCGAAGAAGAGATAGTTCGAGCCAGCAGGTTACAACAGCAACCCACTACTGGCGCACAAACACTTCTGAGGCCAGCATGGCCTTTCAAAAGGAACGACGAGCACTTCAGGTGAATTCGTCGTTCCTTTTGTATTTCCAAAACCATTTTGAAATACGTCTGGCTCGCGATCGTCGATCCAGACCGCTTTCGTCGGTTATATGATCCGCGTTGCGCTTGTTGAGCCCGAAATACCACCTAACACCGGCAACATCGCTCGGCTGTGTGCCGCCACTAATGTTCCGCTTCATATTGTCGGCGCCACCGGCTTCCGGCTGGATGACAGAGCAGTCCGTCGTGCAGGCCTCGACTATTGGCCTGAAGTTGTATTGGAAAAGCATCCCACACTAGAGGATCTGTACCACCACCTCCCGGAAAGTCGGTTTCTCTACCTGAGCACGAAGGCCGAGAAGAACTATGCCAAATGGGAATACAGCTCCGCGGACTGTCTCGTTTTTGGCCGTGAGACTCGGGGGCTTCCAGAAGAGCTCTTACGCCACAATTGGAATCGGTGCCTAACTATTCCCATGCTAAATCCCAAGGTCCGCAGTCTTAACTTGGCGACGGCTGTGGGCATTGTGCTGTACGAAGCGCTGCGCCAGACCGAAGCCTTTGATTCCGCCGGTTGATTCCGCACCGTTATCGAGTCGGTTTGTAGTAATCCCGGCCCGCTCAGCGTGGTCGTTGTCGGAGACGTAGTATCAAGTGGTAACATATGCGGTTTCGAGTTAACTCAAAATGAAGAGCCATCCGATCTGTGCAGAGGAATAATGAACGAGGAAAGAAAAGACATCCGCAATATTGCGATCATTGCTCACGTTGACCACGGCAAGACCACACTTGTTGATGCGATGCTGCGACAGTCAGGGACCTTTCGGGACAACGAACAGGTTCGGGAACGCGTTATGGACTCAATGGATCTGGAACGCGAACGTGGCATCACAATCATGGCGAAGAATACCTCCGTTCGTTATCAGGACGTAAAAATCAATATAGTGGATACTCCCGGTCACGCGGATTTCGGCGGTGAGGTCGAACGCGTCCTCAAGATGGTTGATGGAGTAATGCTGTTGGTCGACGCTGCCGAGGGATGTTTGCCCCAGACAAGATTTGTTCTTCGAAAAGCACTGGAAGCCCGGCTACCTGCAATCGCCGTCGTAAACAAAATAGACCGACAAGACGCACGTGCGGAGGAGGTCGTAAATGAGATCTATGAGTTGTTCCTGGATCTTGATGCCACGGACGAACAGATCGAGTTTCCAATTCTTTATTCAGTCTCCCGTGAGGGAGTCGCGAAGAAGCATTTGACGGACGACTCCGCGAATCTACGTCCCTTGTTCGATACGATTGTCGAAACGATTCCGGCGCCGAGACAGTTACGAAACGACTCTCTGCAGTTGCTGGTTGCAAATCTCGATTACAGTGAGTACGTTGGGCGCCTGGCTATCGGCAGAATCTTTTCGGGCGAGATTGCTCTCGGTGATCAGGTATCTGTCGCAAAGCCGGACGGGTCGTTTCAGAAGATGCGTGTTTCGCAACTCTACGCTTTTGAGGGTCTCAAAAGAGAACCGATTCAGCGTGCGGGATTCGGCGAGATAGTCGCGCTGGCCGGCGTCGATAATGTTGAGATAGGCGATACGGTAACGTCCTCTGAGAATCCTCAACCGCTGCCTGCTATCGCAGTGGATGAGCCCACCATATCCATGATCTTCGGCGTAAACACTTCACCATTTGCTGGGAAAGACGGGCGCTTCGTTACATCTCGTCAGGTCAAAGAGCGACTTGACAAGGAAACACTAGGCAACGTGGCGATTCGTGTTGAGGAGACGGAATCGCCTGACCAATTTAAAGTTTCGGGTCGCGGTGAACTCCAGTTATCAATTCTGATCGAGATGATGCGTCGCGAAGGTTACGAGATGCAGGTATCGAAGCCTGAAGCGGTTACTCGCCAGAGCAACGGTCGCCTTCTGGAACCAATCGAGCAGGTCGTAATCGATTGTCCGGAGGAGTTTATTGGCGTGGTAACCGAAGCTGTGGGACGTCGCAAGGGTCAAATGACCAAGATGGTAAATCATGGGACGGGTCGGGTTCGGCTCGAATTCGAAACGCCGTCGCGTGGTTTGATTGGCTTTCGTAACGAGTTTCTAACGGAAACCAAAGGAACCGGGCTACTCAACACTCTCTTTCTACGATGGGGAGATTGGCAGGGCTCTTTGCGTGGGCGGGCAACGGGCTCTCTGGTTGCCGACCGCACGGGAGAAACTACAACTTACGCGCTTTACAATTTGCAGGAGCGAGGAACGCTGTTCATTCGTCCTACAACCAAAGTTTATGAGGGCATGATCATCGGTGAAAACGCGCGGACGGTCGATCTGGACGTCAATGCGGTGAAGGAAAAGAAGCTTACCAACATGCGCGCCTCTAGCGCCGACGAGGCGATGCGGCTTGTGCCTCCGAAAGAACTGTCCCTCGAACAGGCGATTGAATTCATAAGCGATGACGAACTCGTAGAAGTCACGCCGCAGAATATACGCCTGCGTAAGCGGGTGCTTCGACCAAGCGATCGGCCTAAGCGAAAAGAGGCAGACTCTAAAGCATGAGTTCGGCTTTTCTTGACGCCTTAAACAACACCCGGCTTTACCCTCTCACAGACCGGCGCCTCTCTGGACTCTCGCACGCGGAACAGGTTTCTCTTCTCGGGCAAGGCGGCGCGACCGTCGTTCAACTGCGCGAGAAGACTTTGTCGCCGCGCGAATTCTATGACGCCGCCGTCGCAGCTTTGCGCGTTGCGCGTGAGCGTAAGATCACATTAATTATTAACGATAGGGTCGACATTGCCTTGGCACTGAAAGCCGATGGTGTTCATCTCGGCCAGGATGATTTGTCGCCCGTGGCAGCACGAAGCATCCTGGGACCTGAAGCCATAATAGGTTTTTCTACTCACACGTTGGAGCAGGCGTTGGCAGCCATGACTATGCCGATAGACTACATTGCGATTGGCCCTATCTTCGGAACCTCTACCAAGGAAACGGCCGATTCTTCCCTTTCACTCGACGGCTTGCGACGAGTGCGCCATGTGGTCAACGCAAAGCCGCTGGTGGCGATAGGCGGGCTTACCCTTGAGAACAGCGCTGCAGTACTTGGCGCGGGAGCCGATGCATTGGCAATAATCAGTGACATCTGGGGTAAACCCCAAGACGCTGTTCTTCGAACGAAAACGCTGGTTCACGCCACCCTCCCCTATCGGTAAACACTATTTGCTTGCGTTTACCCCCGTTTTGCGGGAGAATCCCTTTCGCCCTTCCAGGGGCGCCCTACCCGACCTTCGCACCACGCCAAACTTTCCCGGAGCCTAAAGTTAATGAGTTTTTTTGATCTCCCGCCCATCATCGAGCGAATGCTGCTAGTGTCAGACAAAATCAGCGATCTCAACTTTTCGGTAGGCCAACTTCCGCAAGTAGAAGTCAATGGAAAGCTGACTCCGGTGCAACCCCTCGGCATGCAGAAGCTCTCGCCTTACCAGACCGAAATCATCGCTATGTCGCTGATGCACGGAAATCCTGAAGCGGCCGAGCGACTCGCAAATACAGGCACCGCCGATCTGAGTTATTCACTTCCTTCGCGGGCTCGTTTTCGCGTAAATATTTTTCAGCAGCGGGGCGTGTATTCGATCGTCATGCGTGTAATCCCCACTGATATTCCAACGCTGAAATCGCTTGGTCTGCCGCAACAACTGGAAGACATTGCGGAACTGAGGAATGGCCTGGTGCTAATGACCGGACCGACAGGTTCAGGCAAAAGTTCAACGCAGGCTTCCATCATCGACATTATCAACGAGAAAAAGCATTACCACGTGGTGACCATCGAGGATCCGATCGAGTACTTGCACTCTCACAAGAATTCAACAATCAATCAGCGAGAGGTCGGACATGACACCAGGGATTTCCCCTCGGCTTTGCGTGCCACCTTGCGACAGGCTCCGAAAGTAATTCTAATCGGAGAAATGAGAGACTATGAAACTACGGAAATTGCGCTCGAAGCAGCCGAAACAGGTCACCTGGTTCTCTCCACGCTGCATACGATTGATGCTTCCAAGACAGTGGATCGCATAATTGGTCTTTACCCAAAAAACGAAGAACCTGTTATCCGAACACGTTTGGCACAGACGTTTCGCTACATAGTTTCCCAACGCCTGATTCCGCGGGCAGATGGCCGCGGCAGAATCGCGGCGGTTGAAATACTGCGCTCGAGTCCACGTACACGCGAGTACATCGAAGCCGGTGAAGCCGATGGAAAGTCGTTGCTCGACGCGATGCGAGACGGAAAACTTGACGGAATGCAGGACTTTGACTCGGTGATCAAAGATTTGATCGAGGCAGGCACCATTACACTTGAAGATGGACTCACCTTCGCAACCAACCAAAACAACTTACTCCTGCAGCTCAAAGGCGTGACCGCCTCTGAGGAATTCATGAAGCGTCAAGGCGCCGGGATGCCGCTGGGAGCCGTTTCAGACTCCGGGTCGATGCTGGGTATGATTGAGTAGGTAAGCCAACACAAATTAGATTGTCATGATTATCGTTTGCCAAAAATGCTCTACGCGGTTGCAAGTGGATGACACGAAGATTCCTGCGGGTCAGTTTGCAATCCGCTGCCCCAAATGCAACAGCAGTCTTGATTCGAGCTCGTCGAGTCCAACGACAGAGCAGAGCGCCACTGCCGTAGGTGGCTCTCCTGCAACCAGTCAGAGGCGATCGGAACAGTCGAAAGCTGCTCCGCTCTTCGAACTCGAGGGGACACCAAGCGACTCCAACTCGAACGCTTCTGCGGCCGACAAGCTGGTCGAGTTGCTCTCCGGGCTTGCCAACCAACCCGGATTTGCAGGAGCAAATTCCCCGAACGGCCGACCGTCGTGGAATCCGCGCAAGATGCTGGTATGCGTGCCGGAGGAAAACCGCGAGACCGTTGCGCGCGGGCTAGCTGAAAATGGTTATCAGGTTTTTGTCGCCGAGGACACTCGCCAAGCCGTCGAACGAATGCGCGAGCACATGTTGGATATGGTCTTGCTTGACCCAAGATTCGACCCAGGCGAGCAGGGCGCGGCGTTTGTGATGCGAGAGGTCAACATTTTGAGACCGGTCCAGCGTCGACGCCTTTTCTTTGTGTTGCTGTCACCCACGTTACGAACAATGGACGGGCACGCAGCGTTTCTCAATAACGTTAATGCAATAGTTAATGTGAACGACGTTGGCGAAATACCCAAACTCCTCGAAAATCGCCTACGCGAGTACAACGAGCTCTACAAGGACTTCAACAGCGTGATGCGTGTTCCAGCGTTGTAAACTTAGCTAAAAGAATCGTCTAGACCTTAGAATGGGCCACCCACGTGGCCCTTCTTTTTTTGCTTAAGCGATAGTTGAGCACTCATAGGGCTGTCTCAAGAATTTCTCAAGGTTCCTGAATATAACTATAGCCGCACGGCAGACGTGTATTGCCTGGGATACTTCGTCGTGTAAGAATGCGCGAAACTGACAGTGAAGGAGCTCTGTATGTGGCGTCAACTGCTTGTAATTGGGTGTGTACTAATCATTGCCGGTTGTAAGGATAGCGCTCCAACATCACCCGCAAATCCCCCGCAACCCTCCAGCGCAACCACGACCCCTGCAGGTAGTCCAGCTGCGCAAGCTGCTGTGCCGGTGACGCCGGCTGGAGCGACCGCCGTGAAGCCACGACTGGATACGTGCGCACTGTTGAGCCCGGAAAAGATTCAAGCAGTGCAAGGGGAAGTCGTGAAGGAAACAAAACTAAGTGGACAGTCTTCCAATGGTTATAGCATCTCGCAGTGTTTCTTTTCGCTACCGACCTTTACCAATTCAATTAGCTTGATGGTGGCCCAGAAGGGCGAAGGCGCTGATGCGCGCCATCCTAGAGAGTTTTGGCGAAGCACATTCCATGATGATAAGGAACAAAAGGAAAAGCGCGAGAAAGATGAAGCTGAAGAAGAAGAGTCAGCACCAGCCGAGAAAATCCGAGGCATCGGCGAGGAGGCCTTTTGGCTGGGAAACAGGGTCTCTGGCGCGCTCTACGTCTTAAAGGGTGACGCTTACGTCCGCATCAGTATCGGCGGCCCAACGGACGCAGCCAGCAAACGAAGAGCAAAGGCCCTGGCCCAAAAAGCGATTGCGCGATTGTGGGTAGATGCTCGAGTCTACTTTCATTGATACCCACGTTACTTCTTCGGCTAAATCTTATTTGCTAAGCTACGCCCTCGCCCTTTCAATTGTGAGAGCACCATTTCAATGAGCCCACACGACCCAAAGCACAATGGTTTTTCCAAGGCTACTCTCGCTGTGCACGGCGGCGAATTAGACGACGAACAACCGTTTGGCTCGGTTGTATCCCCAGTGTTCCATTCGTCAACCTTCGCTTTCGAGAACTTTGACGAAATGCGTCGATATGCACGCGGTGAATTGCCTGACGCTTACTTCTACTCGCGCTATGCCAATCCAACCGTAGCCGAAGCAGAGAGAAAAATCGCGGAACTGGAGGGCGCCGAAAGCTGCGTCGTGACCTCATCAGGATCTGCCGCGACCTTTTGCGCACTGGCGAGTATTTGCGATGCTGGAGATGAAGTAATAGCCAGCGATTCCGTGTACGGCGGCACCATCAAAGTGTTGACCAAAGTCTTCAACAGGTTTGGCATTCGTTCCCGCTTCATTTCGATTGACGAGATTGCCCGCTTGCCTGAGCTGGCCAGCGAACGAACGCGCATTTTCTGGTTTGAGACGCCGGCAAATCCTCTAAACCGCATTGTCGACTTGGATTTGGTAGTTGAAGCCGCTCGGAAAGCGAGTTTGTTGACTGTCGTCGATAACACTTTCGCGTCCCCCATTTTGCAACAGCCGATTGCCCATGGAATTGACGCTGTAATGCACAGCGCGACCAAGTATCTTGGAGGCCATTCTGACTTAACCGCCGGAGCCATTGCCGGCAGCAAAGAGTTTGTTGATCGCGTGCGTCAAACTTCAGTGATGGTGGGAACGACGCTCGATCCATCAGCGGCTTATCTCCTTTCAAGAGGAATGAAAACGCTTGATGTGCGCATGCGCGCAGTGTGCGATAACGCGCTGTTCCTTGCCCGGGCACTGCGGCAACATTCCAAAGTCGCTCGCGTCTACTATCCGGGTCTGGAAGATGATCCGGGACACGCCCTGGCTAAACAACAGATGAAAGCGTTTGGGGGAATCGTAGCGGTTGACGTTGTTGGTGGTGAGACCGAAGTAGGAAAACTTTTTGATGCGCTTACACTCGTGCGCACTGCGCCTTCGCTGGGGGGTGTCGAAACCCTGGCCAGTTATCCGCTCTATTCGTCACATGCGGGCTTTTCTGACGAACAGCTCAAGGCGGCGGGAGTCTCGCCATCGACCGTGCGTTTCTCGGTTGGGATTGAAGACGCTCAAGACATCGTTAATGACATCACAAGGGCACTGGACACAATCTGATCGGGCCGGCAGTCCAGACGGTCGCGAGCCAGACTAAACTGAAGAAATTTTGGTTAGTTCCATCGCCCAGGTTGTGATACTTTCCTGTACCCTTCCATGGAAATCAAACTTCTGCTTACGCTTGACCTACGCGAACAAGCCGCTTTGCAAGCCGCGCTCGTAACACATGGCGCACCGGACGCGTTAGTGACACTGGCATTGACGGGCGCATGCCGCATTGCATCGGTAGAAGAAGCCCGCCAACTGCGCAAGTGGCTCGCAGAAGCGCGCACCGCGGGCGAAACCGACTTTGCTTCACTGCACGTCATTGAGCGTGGGCTGATAGATTTTGGCCTCTGATTGAAGTCGATCTTCTAACGCTAGCGTCAGACTTCCATGACTGAAATTGAACTAGCTTATGGAAAAGAGTTCGTCAATTTCGCGTTCGACGAAAAGAGATTTCGGATCCTCACTCGCGGTACTCCCCAACTTGCCCCGCTGACCGATGTCCAGATTGGAGAGGGTCTCGGAGCTCCGATCGATTCACCGCCGCTGGATGATCTGTTTTCCTCCGGCGACGCCATCCTAATTGTCGTCTCCGATGCGACTCGTGCTACAGCGAGCGCCCAGGTCGTTCATCTTCTTGTCCGACGCCTTATTCAGGTGGGTGTTTCACCAGCAGACATCGCCATTATCTTCGCCACGGGTATTCATCGCCTCGTCACTGCCGAGGAAAAATCCGAACTGCTAACCCCTTTCATCGCTCAACGGATCAAGATGCTGGACCATAATGCCTACGACTCTTCCGCGCTGGTGACTTTAGGTTCTACCGCACGAGGCACGCCCGTGGAAGTGAATCGAGCATTGAAGGAATGGCCGCACGTTATCGTGACAGGGGGCATAGGTTTTCATTATTTCGCGGGCTTTACCGGTGGACGCAAATCGATCTGCCCGGGATTGGCTTCGGCAAGAACAATTGAAGCAACACACATGTTGGCGCTCGACTTCGAGACTGGAGGGCGTCGTGCTGGTGTCGAAACCGGATTACTGGAGGGCAACGCAGTTCACGAAGAATGCGACCAAATTGCCGCCGTGGTTTCTCCGGCTTTTAGTGTGAATAGCGTAGTTGACGAACGCGGCCGCGCAGTTCGTGTTTACGCAGGAGACTGGCGTGCGGGCCACCGTCAAGCGTGTGAAGAATATCTAGTCGAGCATTCCTTGCCCATCGAAGAACGCCGCGAACTTGTGATCGTCAGCTGTGGTGGTCTGCCTTACGACATCAATCTCATCCAGGCTCACAAAGCTCTCGACATGGCGGTCCGAGCTTGTACTGAGGGCGGCACGATCATCTTGTTGGCCGAATGTCGCGACGGACTCGGCCGGCCAGATTTTTTGAAATGGTTTGATGAGACAGATTCGCGCGCTCTCGCGATGCGTCTGGGAAACGAGTATGAGGTCAACGGGCAAACCGCATGGTCGTTACTCACGAAGGCCGAACGCTATCGAGTTCATCTCGTTTCGGAATTGCCGGACGCCGACGTTTCGCGCATGCGAATGCTGCCTGGGCGCTCGTTAAAGGCAGTAATAGATACGATCGGTAGCGACGTAGAGGGATATATCATGCCGAGTGGCGCGTCGGTCCTACCGATGGCCAGTTCTTCTGCTTAGCGATGCCTGCAACGCGCGCGGCTCGTATTTAGACACATTTGTTGTACTGCGGCGTCTGCCGGTCTAGAATCAGTCCTACACAACCAAACTTGGCGACCTGACAAGGAGTGAAAGGTTATGCGACTTATTTGCTCAGTAACGATTCTGCTGGCCGCTTGCTTCTGCGCAATGGCCCAGCAAACAGCCACGGACGAACGGCGCGTTCCGCTGACAGAAGCAGCTGTTGCGCTCGATGTAACTGGAGCGCCGGTGCTTGAGGCAACTTTGAGTACGCGTGCTCTCAACGGCGCTCCTGATTCGCCGGTCACAAATATTCGCGTTGTAATAAAGAATGTCGGCGCGACACCTTACGCGTATGCCTCTGGTCTGATTACGTTTTACGACGGCGCAGGCGTGCGTTGTGGAGAGGGGCTGTTCAAGGCCGATGCTATCTCAGTGAGCGAGGCATTTGAAACAGACACTCCCGGGATTCGCATTCGGTGTACGCCCGCCACGTGGAGAATAGTTGCGACCAACCTACTGCCAAGAATTCCTCCAAACGGAGCGCCCGCTGCGACCGCTTTACCACGCACGGGGTTGAATCTGGTCATCAGCGTCGATGGCGAGGAGCACCCGATACAGTTGGATAAACCGATGGTCGTAAATCTGGGCAACGCGCAGAGAACTATCGTGGTTCGTGAGGCACCTTGAATCACAGCCTCCGCAATCCTTGACCGCAGCGGTCGAGCGTCCTAGCATGAATTTCAACAGTACCAACAACACGAAAGCAGGGTAGCTTTATGGCAGAGAATAAGGATCGGAAGTGCGCGCATCCGGCCTGCGATTGCCTCGCCGTCAACGATAGCAAATACTGTGGTGAGTACTGCCAGGACGCCGAGAAGTCAGGCGTATTAGAAATTGGTTGCGGTTGCGAACACGACGCGTGTCGCGGATAAACAATCGCTTCAAGGCCCACGCAATAAGAATTCTCCTTCGTTTCCCTGGCGATACCTCGTTCCGGCCACCATTAGTTCAATCACGGCTGCCCGCACAAGTGCCAACGCAAACGGCAACGACGACTTGTTTGGGAGTAGTGCCAGCGGTTCGGCACGTTCCAGCACCTCAGCTAGTTCTGCAGGCAGCGGTGGGCTACTTGGCGGTGCCGTCAGCTCGACCGCTTCGACTGTTGGAAGTGTTGTTGGTAGCACTACTGCAGCCGTCGGATCGACCGTAGACTCAACCACCAATGCTGTCGGCTCTGCGGCAGCAGGCGTGGGAAATTCGCTTGGTCGAATTCAGATCTCGGAATCGAGTAACACTTCGGTTGAGGGCGGCTCGCTACTCTCGCTTCAGGGAGGAAATCTGCGGCTGGAGAAAGGCACTAACTTCAATTTGGTGGTGACTCAATCGGCCAGTGCCGGAACCGCCAGAGATCAATAACACACGTTTACGCTTCAAAAGAAAGGCGTCGCGAACGGTCGCGGCGCCTTTTGTCTATTGGGTCTCGCGCACACTAGTTTGTGATACGGTGTTGAAATTTGAAGCATGCTTCATTTGTTGCCGCTCATGCTGCCGCGCTAAAGTACACGCCATGCTTTCGACCTTGATTGAACTTCAAAGATTGAAACGTCTTGACCGAACGGGGTGGATCTTGCGGGGCCTGGCTAACGGAACCGAATCAGTGGCTGCACACTCGTTCGGAGTTTCCGTTACAGCCATGATGATGGCTGACGAAGCAAGAGCGCGTGGCCTGGATATTGACACCGAACGCGTGCTTCGCATGGCGCTGTTACACGATTGGGCTGAGACACGAGTTGGCGACATGCCGAGGACCGCCACCAGCTATTTCGGCGCCGAGGCGAGAAAGAATGCTGAAACGAAAGCATTCGCCGACATCGTTGAGGATGTTGGCCCGGCGAGTTTGGTCTACAAGTCGCTCTATGAAGACTATGAAAAACGGGACAGCATTGAAGCGAGGCTGGTAAAGGCCGCAGATGTGATCGATTTGCTGATTCAGGCATATGCGCTCGAACGTGCCGGAGCGAAGGGGCTGGATGAGTTTTGGGCTGTGGCCCAGAACGCGGACTGGCAATTACCAGAACCGGCGGCAGAAGTCGTCAGAGAGACGTTGCAGTCGATAGTGGACGCGCGTCACAGTCTTCAAGAAGTAAAGGCTCGTTGATGTCTCTTGCGTTTATTACCTGGCAGGGAGTGCTTTTCGGCGTTCTGTTGTTCGTCGTTACTTTTACGATCAGCCTGGCGGTCGTGTCCTACATCATGGTCAAAATACCCGCTAACTATTTCAAGAAGGACCATCCGCGCAAGATTTTGCCGAACCATCATCCTACCATTCGATTTCTCGCGATTGTTGGAAAGAACTTATTCGGGTTCATGCTGGTCGTTCTTGGTGTTCTTATGTCGCTGCCGGGCGTGCCGGGTCAGGGAATACTGACGATCCTGCTGGGAATAATGCTCCTGGATTTTCCTGGAAAACGGAATCTGGAACACAAGCTGGTGAGTATGCCCCGGGTCCATCGTGCGATAAATAAGTTACGGCACAGATTTGGCAAGCCGAGTTTGGTGTTGGAATAATCGACCCGCTCTTTCTACGCTGATGATGGATGGATGCCGTCAGTGGCTTGCAGTTGACGCGTAAATACTGCACGAGGATTTGAAAAGGGCGCGTTGACAAGGAAAAACGTCTTTGTTAGCTTGAGCCTTTATTTTGGCTATGATGAGTTGTGTGAAGTTTCCTGAGACAGTCGTTCATGTTCAATTTAACCCCTGATCGCTCCCGCTATGTTTCCCGGCTAGTCTTCTTTCTCATAATTACCACAACGGCGTTAGCAGCCAGCGGATGCGGACTATTTGGTACCCACAAAAAGGTCCAGGTGCCACAGCTTCTTTCGCCGCTGGCAGAAGCAGACACTCCACGATTGGTCTCTGAGGTCAATCGGTTAGCCGCAGTAAAGTCAATTCACGGTAAGGTCGACATCGAATTTGAAGACACTTCATTTGCCGAGGCCGGCATAGCTGAGAAATATCGACAGGCCGACGGCACGGTTACACTCCAACGCCCTGGAAAAATTTATCTGGTTATTTCTGTACCGTTCATCGCCAAAGACATCGCCCAGATGACGTCCGATGGCGAGAAGTTTCGAGTTGCCGTGCTGGAGGGTGATGAGAGGTATAAGCGCTTTGTGAAGGGGACCAACAACGCCGTCTATAAGCAACTGGAAGTCAATGGCCAGACACCGGAACCCGACAAGAAAAAGAATCGACAAATGAATGCGAAGGAAACCGTAAGTGCGCTTTCAAATTTACGACCGCAACATTTGACGGACGCGCTCCTGCCCAGTCCAATTCCGGATCCTGCACAAAGCGGCCTCACATATGTTCGCAGCGAGTTTTTTCAGGAAGAGCCCGATAACCGTGTGCGTGGGAAGAATGGCCTACGGATTGTGAGGGGCTATTACCTGTTGGAAGAAATTACGCAGGCGACAACGGGGCAAGCTCGTTTAGTGCGTCGCTTTTGGTTTGATCGGTTTAACGGCATACGGCTGGCACGTGTGCAGTCGTTTGATGACGGCGGCTTGCTGATTACGGATGTTTCCTACTGGGACGAAAAGCCCTTCGGCGAAACAGGTCAGCTCCGCCACCCTTCACGCGTGCAAATTACGAGACCTCACGATCATTACAAGCTGAGCATCGTTTACCAATCGCCACCCAGTGTTGACGTTGATCGGGAATACAGACCAGAAGCCTTCCTCCTGGAGAACAGATGGCAATTGCCTGAGGTAGATCTCGACGCTCGCCAACGCAGCAAAGCCGCTGTCACTCCCTGATACATTTCACGCGGTAGCTATTACACTGACGCTGTATTAACATCGAGCCTCCGAAGACCCTGCTCGAAAACGTTCTGCGCCTGGCTTAATCGAACTGTCTGATGAGAACTATTTTAGAGGCCGAGAACCTGGTAAAAACTTACCGCGTCGGAAAGGTAGATGTGCCGGCGCTCCGTGGAGTTTCGCTGGAAGTCCACGAAGGTGAGTTTGTAGCGATCATGGGTCCGTCCGGCTGCGGCAAATCTACGATGCTGCATTTGCTTGGTGGCCTTCTCACGCCCACGTCCGGTCGCATCGTGGTGGACGGTGAAGATCTGACGGCCGCGTCTGACGCAAAACGGACGGATATCCGGCGCCGGAAGATCGGTTTCGTTTTTCAGCGATTCAATCTCTTCCCCACACTAACGGCTGAAGGAAACTTGCGGCTGGCGGAACGCATTCATGGCAACGGTGGAGAAGACCCTCAACGCCGACGAGAAGTGTTACGACTCCTCGGTCTCGACGACAAACTTCATCACAAACCACTGGAGCTTTCAGGCGGCGAACAGCAACGGGTTGCTTTGGCGAGGGCGGTGGTAACACGCCCGGCAATCGTGCTCGCAGATGAGCCCACCGGCAACCTTGATTCCGAGAACTCGGCCCTCGTTCTGAACATGTTTCAGGAGCTAAACTACCGTTTCAATCAAACCATTGTAATGATCACTCACAATCCCGAAGCTGCAGCAATGTGCCGACGAATAGTACAAATGCGCGACGGTCACATAGTCGAACCCACCACATCTGTCCAAATGTAGTTAGGGCATATTTAGTTTTACAGGCTGTTTTGAGCAGTCTAGAATGATTAGGGCACGTTATGGAAGTTGGCGTGCCACTTGCCATAACGCCACCTCGAGAGAACCGGTCGTTGCTGAACACACTAAAAAAGCTGTTTTTTTGGAATTACCCCAGGAATACCTGGCAGTGGGACGCGCTGTGTGTAGCGATTCTGATTTTCATTTTTTTGACGCCCAAAAGTGCGTTTCAGAACAGCGAACGAAGGGGCGCCTCCCTGCATCAAACCTCTACTGCGACAATCCTGCTGGTTGACGCACAAGTTATTGAAACTGCAGCAGATAAGGGTCAGTTGGAGCAGCGAATAAGGGGCCTCACGGGTCGCCAGGATATTCAAGTTCTAAACGTGCGCAAACTGACCGATGAGCAAGGCAAGACTCGGGGTTATGAGGTTGACATACGTTAGTCAAACCTTATAATTGCCGAGTTTTATCAAGAGGTAGGTAGCAAAAAGTTAGGTTCCCCATTTATTTAGGAGTTGTTATGAAGAGATTAGTTTCCCCCTTTGTTTTGATAGCGGTACTAGCAGGCGCGGTGATAGCCGGTTCGCCGGCAGCGGTCAGTGGCCAGAGTGCGGGGCTCGTAAGTTCGGTCTTGAGCCGGATGGAGAAAAACCGTCAATCGCTCCGATCTCTGAAAGCCAGCCTCAGCATGGAGAAATATAACGCGCAGCTTCGCGACGTTGAACGCTACAGCGGCGTTCTGCTTTACATGCCTGCAGATGGTCGCAATGCTTCGATGCGCATTGAATGGCAGAAACCGCAACATGAAATCCTGGCAGTTTCGAACGGCAAGTACACATTGTTTCGCCCACGTTTGAACATGGCCTATGTAGGCAGTTCCCAGTCAGGCCGTAACAAGGCCGGCGGCGTTTTGGCAATGATGTACATGACGCGGCAGCAGCTTGAAGCTCGGTTCCAGCCAGTGCAGGACGTTCGCGAGGAAACACTGTGGGGCGGCGTCAGCACGATTCATTTAAAACTTGTGCCGAAGGGCAGCGCCAGTTTCAAGTACGCTGAAATCTGGGTCGATTCTGCCGGCATGCCTGTCCAGACAAAAATCGTCGAGAAGAACGACGATGCGATGACCATGCGCCTGAGCGGCATGGAGAGAAACCTGAAGATTTCCGGTGGCGAGTTTGATCTCAAGCTCGATTCAAAAGTAAAAATCGTTAAAGGTTAAATACCGGAAAGCGGACTAGAGGGCAGGGGGCTCTGAGGTACTGATCAGAGCCCCTTTCCTTTTTCTGCGGTTGCTTTTGTAAGCTGGTCTCGCCTATTCTTCGGATTCAATTTCACAGGGTTATCATCGGGTTTTTCCAGCGGGTCTCAGCCTTTCCGTAACATGCGAAAAAGCAAATTCGTTAAACTAAAACTTCGGCACGCCAGCTTCATCAGCCGCGCTTTGCTTTCCAGCCGTCATCCGGTTCTGGCTCACCTAATTCCGATGCGCCGATGCAATCTCGCTTGCGGATATTGTAATGAGTATGACCATACGTCGTCGCCAATAGCGCTGGATATCATCAAGCGCCGGCTGGACAAACTCGCCGATCTGGG
>JALZOO010000463.1 GCA_030913905.1 Acidobacteriota bacterium | reverse complement strand
TCCGTAACCCGATTGGCCATCACGCCGAGAAAAACACAAGGCAGCCAGATTGCCATTATGCAAAGCGGATAGAAGATGACCGTCTTCTTAAAGTGGGCCATCTTTTCTGCTGTCAGACAGAAAATGAGGATGTGCGGAAACGCAATGGCCGAGAGGGGAATAAAAGTGTAGCTGAAGAAATAAAGCGGCGAGATACGCTCTCGCGTCAGCAACGGAGCGAGCGCCGGCGAGTTTTGAATCGCCTGAGCGGCGCTACTGAATCCGCCCATGCCAACCCCAATCACTATGATTGCGACCGTTCCAAACAGAAGAAAGAGAATTGTTTGAAACGTGTTCACCCATGCAGTCCCGCGCATACCTCCGAAAAAGACGTAACCCATTACCACCAGCGCCACGATCGCGCCGCCAAACCAGTAAGGCACCAGTCCTCCGCTAACAGCATTAAGCGTGGTACCCCCGCCCATGATGCCGATGATGATGTAAGGAAGCAGCAGCACTGCCTGGACCACGAAGATTGCTGTCCCGATGTGGCTGCACTCCCAGCGGTCGCGAAACATCTGCACTGGGGTCATAAATCCATACTTCTTGCCCAGGGCCCAGACGCGCGTGCCTACCAGAAAGATTGTCAGAGGGATGACCAGACCTGATGAAGACGCCATCAATCCAAAAGTGACGATGCCATTCGAGAATGCGTGGCCTGAGGAACCAAGAATTGCGAACGCCGTCATGTTGGTTCCAAACAAGGAGAACAGGAAGACGAATGGTCCAAGAGAGCGGCTGGCCAGGAAATAGTCCTCGGCTTTCTTACGGCCCGAGGCCTTTCGAAAAGCAAAGATGCCGATATAAAGGACGACGATCAGATAAAGAAAAACAAGAATGGCGGGAATCAAGCGCTCCGTTCCTCCTTCGACTCGGTTTGTTCGACCTCGCGCTCAAGGTGAGATGGCCACGCATACTTGACCAGGAGCCACATCACCACCGATGCAGCCACTGAGAAGCAAGCCTGATAGAACAACCCGATAGGAATGAAACCGAAAACCAGCGGGTGAGCAGTGCGCCAGAACCAGAAGTCCTGATGCAGGACATAGAGAGCGAGAAGAACGACGACCAGTAGAGTTCGGGTCATGGTTTCGCGAGTTAGGCTGAAAGTTAAGCTGGGGAGTCCGTCTGAACTATTTTGGAGCAGGAATTTTTTAACACGAAAGCCATTCGTTGCCTAGTGGAAACGCACCAGCTAGAGTTGTTCGCTCGCGCGGGTCTGCGCTTGACGCGCATTGTCCCGACGCAGTCGCCTTACAGCGTCCTCGAAGCCGTGATGTCGTAAGCTGAAAAAATTTTGAGTGCGGCGGCTTGACGCCGCTTTTGGTTGGCGATTTTTCAGACCCACAGAAATCAAAAAGCGGCGTCAATCGGGGCCCCCGGCGCGGCAGCCGCGCTGGGGTGGCGTGCCGCCGCACTCCAAATGTCAGCAGCCTTCTAGGAAACACTTCCGCCCTGCGGATTGGCCTTACGTTTGCTCCCCGCCAGGTTTGCGAAACGCGGATCAGAACGCAACGGCTCCAGGTGGGGATCGACGCGAACGAAAGTAAATCCTACGGCGTGTTCGCGCTCAGCCTGGGCCAACCACTCGAACGCAGCATCGCGATCGCCAAGCCATGAGTAGATGATGGCGATTTCATAAGCAGTTACAAACTGTTCCTGCCGCTTCGCTACGATCTCCTCAACAATCTTTCGTGCTTCTTCATGTTTGCCGGTTGCCGCCAGCACGTGAGCTCGCTTTGCTTTCGTTGTCGGTGTGTCGCCGGCAAAAACTCGCTCCTGCTCGTAGGCGGCTAACGCTTCGTTGTGCATACCTTTCTTTTCATATGCCCAACGCAGCACGGTATGGGCGGCCACAGCGCCGGGATCTAACTCGAGGGCTCTGCGACACTGCGCAATGGCGTCATCAAATCGGCCCGCCAGAAACAGAACATTGGCGACGCCCGTCGCCATCACGGGCGACTGCGGCAAAATTTCTCGCGCTCGCTGAATTTCAACGTAAGCTTCATCATGTCGGCCCATTGCGGACAGACTGTAGGCATACCAGCGATGGGCTACCTGATTGCTGGGCCTCAACTGAATCGATTTCCGCAACTCCAGTTCGGCATCTTCCCAATCACGATCGTAGTGAAGTCTTACGAAACCGAGCGCAGCGTGGGCTTCCGCCAGGTCGGGACCTGACTCGACCGCGCTGAGAGCAGCTTGCTTCGCGCGTTCCCACGCCTCGGGTGGGGCAGGTTCGACGTACCAGTTCAGCAGCGAATAACAGTCGGCAAGTTCCGCATAGGCTAATGAAAACTCCGGATCCAGTTCAACCGCTTTCTCAAGACGTTCTATCGCCTGCCGCAAACCTTCAGCTGTGCGGCGGGTCGCATAATAGCGACCGGCGGTGTAGAGCTGGCGGGCCTCCTCGTTTTCGCTCGGCAGCGTATCCGGAGCCTCGGGCAGTGGAGATGTGATGGGCCCGCTTGTTTCCCCCGGCGCGCCGCTCAATGGTCTCCGTCCGGCGGCGGCAGCCCTTCGTGCCGCGATTGCCTGATACGCAGCGGCGGGATTCATGGTCTTGTTTAGTAAATCTATAAACGCGGGCTCCTCACGAAGCGGGTCGAGCTGTGGTTCTACACCCAACCAAACAACCCATCCTTCGTTAATTGCGTAAGACTCCTGCAACAGCGCGAGCGCTTGTTCGTGCTCATCCAATTGAATATGAATCAACGCACGATGATAGGGCGACACGTAGCTGCCGGTAGACATCTGCTGCAACCGGTCCAGGACTGCGCGGGCTTCGTCTTTCCGACCTGCCGCAGCATAAGCAGCGCCTAAGCACGCGACGAAAAACTGGCCCCCGCTCGAGAGCTTCAGGGCTTTCTCGGCGACTTCAACTGCTTCTTCCGGCCGACCCGCGTGACGAAGTACCCAGGAATAGGTAACCAATCCGTATGCGAACTCGGGCGCAATCTCAAGCATGGTTTGGTGAGTTGCGATCGCGTCGCCAAATCGTCGCGACTGGTAATGGCACCAGCCAATCGCCTGCTTGATGCTAAGTGACAGCGGGTCAAGCTCACGCGCCCGCAACATCTCCTTTAACGCCTCTTCAAAACGTCCGGACATCAACAGATGAAATCCATACCAATGATGGGCCGTGGCATAGTTGGGATTGATTTCGAGCGCGCGACGGTGTTGGGATTCGGCAATCGCCCAGTCGTAGTCTTTCGTAATCGTGGCGAAGCCTAGCGCGCTGTAGGCCTCAGCGGAACCCGGATCCAGTTCTACTGCTTTGCTCGCCGCTTGCTTCGCGGCGGCAGAGCATTCAGCAAAAGGTTTGACACCGAAGACGCCCAGCCAATTGTAGTAGTCGGCGATGCCCGTGTAGGCGAGTGCATACTGCGGATCCAGCGTGATGGCATGGTTGTAACACTCGAGGGCTTTTGCTAGTCCTGCTTCGGTGTAACTGTTCCAGTGGTACCGGCCACGCAGGTACGATTCAAACGCCTCGACGCTGTCGGTGCCGCGTTTGGAAAGTTGGCGTTGCTCGTCGCGCGTCAGCCGGGGAAGTAAGGCCGCGGCAACTTGTTCCGATATTGAATCTTCAATCTGCAATACATCTTCCGACTCTTCATCAAACTGTTCGGCCCATTTGGTAACGCCTTCAGTCGTGCTCAGAAGCTGAGCAGTTACACGCAACCGGTTACCGGAACGACGCAAGCTGCCGTCGATCACGTAATCGACGTTCAGATCCCGCCCGACAGCGACCGGATCCACGGTAATCCCCCGGTACTGCAGGACACTGCTGGTTGGCCGAACAATTAAACGTCGCACATTGCTGAGCCTCGTGATCAACGCATCGGCAAGCCCAACACCCAGATATTCGTCGCCAGTGTTTTCCGCCGGCAAGGTGAGTACTTTGAATGGCAATACCGCAACTGATTCCTGTCCGAGAATCATCTCGGCGGGTAAGGTGGGCGACGCCGCCAGACGGTGGTTCAACTTCCGTAACAGTTCATTGAAACGAGGATGACCGTGTAGCGGGTCGAGTTCGGGATCGACGCCGAGCCAAAGCAGCTTGGCGTCGCTAATTTCGTATGCACGCTCTAGCATGTCGAGCGCTTTTTCGTTTCTCCCCAGCGCGGCGTAGATCAGGGCCAGGTGGAAAGGCGATATGTAGCGTTGTTCGACAATCGCCTCCATATCTCGCAGGACTTCTTCAGCTTCCGTGATTTTGCCCGCCCTGGCGTAGGCGGCGCCGAGCGTGCTCAACGTGTGCGAAGCTTTCCCCATTACCTCGACAAGTCGCGTCGCATGCTCAATCGATTGTTCGTGCTGCCCCAATCTTCCCATCACGAAACTCGAGCAGTAGAGCATCAGGAAGCTGTTTGGTTCAGCAGCCAGCGCGTCCCGACAAATTGCTGCGGCCTGTTCAAAACGCCGGGCGTGATAAGAACACCAGGCCACGCAGAAGCGTGACACGATCGCCAGCGGATCCAGATCGCGCGCGATGGTGGCCTCGCGCAACGATTCCGTGAAGCGCCCTTCCATCGCCAGTTGAAAGCCATACCAAACGCGCGGCGCTGAGTAGTTTGGATTCAGTTCGATGGCCCGCAGGACTTGTCGTTCAGCAGCAGGCCAGTCAAAGTCGCGCGTCAGGATCGCCTGTCCCAGAGCTGCATGGCCCTCCGCCAGGATCGGATCAATTGCTACGGCGGCCGACGCAGCTTCGTAGGCAGCCGCAGAGCATTCGCGAAATGGCATGACGCTGTAACTACCAAGCCAGTTGTAGTATTCAGCGATGCCTGCGTAAGCGACTGCATAGTTGGGATCAACCGCAATCGCCTGGTGATAACAGACGATCGCCTTGGCGAAGCCTTCTTCGGTGAAGGTGTTCCAGTAGAAGCGGCCGCGCAAATAAGCTTCGTGAGCTTGCGGATCGTCGGTGCCACGCTTCGCCAGTCTCACGCGCTCATCGCCGCTCAAGTGCGGAACAAGCGCCTCGGCTACATGAGAAGAAATCGCGTCTTCGAGGCTCAGCACATCCGTAAATTTTTCGTCAAACTGTCCGGCCCAAACTGCCGTCCCATCGCGCACACTCAACAACTGAATTGTCACGCGTATGTGGTCGCCCGCCCGTCTCACTCTGCCATCGAGTACAAACGCGACGCCGAGCTCTCGTCCGGCGAGCAACGGATCCGAATCAGCGCCGTAACGAAGCACACTGCTGGTGGGCCTCACAGCGACTCGGCGAATCGCGCTGAGCCTTGTAATCAGTGCGTCTGCCAGACCAGTCCCAAGATAGTCGGGGCCCGAATCGGAGCCATGGTGCACGTCCAACAATTTCAACGGCAGCACTGCCAGGGAATTCTCGGTGGAGATAGGTTGCGTGTGTTGCGACGCTCCGACGAGAGGGGAATCTGGAAAATCCGAGACCGGCAAGCCGTCCAGGTAGCGAGTGATGTCGTCTCGCAACTGTTCGGCAGTTTGATAACGCCACTCCGGTTCTTTTCGCAGGGCCCGCAAGACAATCGTGTCGAGGTCCCCGGCAAGCTCGCGACGCAGTGTCTCCTGGGTTGCTCCCCGTGTTTCGAACAACTGCTTCAACGTCGTCGCTTCGTCACCCGAAAACATATTCGGGAGAAGGTCCTCGGGACGAGTAATGATAAAACTCGGTGGCGCCGGCGACTCTTCGCAGATTACGCGTGCGATTTCGTGCGGCGCGCGATTCACGAGTCGATAGGGGCGATGGCCGGTCAACAATTCGTAAAGCAGTACGCCCAGTGAATAGACGTCGGTACTGGGCGTGGTTGGCGCACCCTGCACTTGTTCGGGTGATGCGTACTCCGGTGTCATGAGTCGCATCGCAGTAGCCGTGGGATCGTGAGTTATGTCGCCGGGAAACGAAGGATTCAGCAGCTTAGCGATGCCGAAGTCGAGCAGTTTCGGGATGCCTTCGGATGTAACCAAAACATTCGACGGCTTGATGTCGCGGTGAACGACCTGCTTCTGATGTGCGTAATGGACGGCGTCGCAAAGCGAGCGGAAGAGCCTCAGGCGGTCGACCACAGTCAGGCGATTATTGTCGCAGTAACGATATAGCGGCTGCCCTTCGATGTATTCCATGACGAAATAGGGCAGGCCGTCGGCAGTGGTGCCACCGTCGAGGAGACGCGCGATGTGTGGATGATCGAGAGCGGCAAGTATCTGTCGTTCTTTCCGGAAACGTCGGAGGACAAAATCGGTGTCCATGCCGCGCTTGACGAGTTTTATTGCAACGCGAAGGACGAATTCATTGTCAACGCGTACTGCCTCGTAGACGGCTCCCATGCCGCCTCGACCAACCTCGCGCTCGATTCGATATGCCCCCAGCCGACGGCCGATCAACGGATCGTCGTCTTCTTGATAGGCAAACGCCTCGAGCGCGCTAAGCTCGGTATCGCCATAGAGAGGTTCTTCAAGCAGGTGGCCGGCGCTTTCGTGTTGCGACAGCAAATTCTCGACGTCGCGCTTCAGACCGATGTCTTCCGCGCAGGCTTCAGACACGTAGCGCGAACGTTCCTGAGGACCGACATCGAGTGCGGCCTGAAAAATCTCCTCCACCTGTCGCCAACGTTCGGGGGTCATAAATACTGGACGGTGTGCTTTGTTCTTAGCTCCTAGTTCTTTGTACTTAGTTCTTTTGTACTTAGTCCTTTGACTTCAACCGATCCACAGACTGGAGTGGCGAGGAAGGACAAAGAACAAAGATCAAAGGACAAAGCTCGTATCAGGGGAACCTATGTCCTCTGCATTTCACCGTGAAGCCAGGCCTTTGCAAACCGCCAATGACGATTAATGGTGGTCGGTGTAACCCCGATCACATCGGCGGTCTCCTCGATCGAAAGCCCGCCGAAATAGCGCAATTCGAC
>JALZOO010000450.1 GCA_030913905.1 Acidobacteriota bacterium | reverse complement strand
TCGATCGGCTGCATGAATGAAGTTGAAGGCATAGCGTCCCTTGACGCAAAGATGCCCCAGGCTCACCGGGGCTTCAAGTAAAGGTTTTATCGAGATTATCTGATTCTGTCTTGTGCCCACGCTCATTTCACAACCAGTGCCGCAATAGGGACACGTCGTTCTCGTCCAATTTGTAGGGCTCTTATGTGCGAGCACGGACTTGTCTTCCAGAGCGCCGCTGGGACAGGTATCGACGCAGGCGCCACAACTGACGCAGGAACTCTCCAAAAGCGTCGTCCTGGAATCCGGAACAATTCGTGTTTCGTGACCTCTATTAAGAATCTGCCATACGAACTGCCCTTGAACCTCGTCGCATATGCGCACGCAACGATAACAAACAATGCACTGCGACATGTCGACGTGGATGTAAGGATGAGAATCGTCGAGTAGCTTCGGTTCGTGGGAGCCGTCAAAGTCGCTTTCGGTCAAACCGTATCGCAGCGCGTATTGGTAAAATGGTTTTTCTGGAGCCTGCATTAGACCTTCGCCCGGATGGTCCTGGGCCAACATCTTCAGGAACGCACGTCGCTCATTTTCCAGCGCGGCAGTATGAGTTGAAATCTCCATGCCATCGGCGAGGATGGTATTGCACGCTGTCATCGGATGTGGCTTTCCCTCAACTCTTACGAGGCACATGCGACAACTGCCAATCGGCTTTAGTCGCTCGTCATGACAAAGGGTCGGAATATCGATACCCACGGCGCGACAGGCTTCCAGAATGGACGGATCTCCTTCAAACTCTCTGAGCTCATTGTTAATTTTGGCTTTAATCAATTGCGGATTCGTTCCGTTCATTCAAAGGTAGCTTACGCATACCCATCTAGTCTCGGCGTCGAGATCAAATCTGGCGCTTGGATTGTATGCAGACCTGATGCGGGCTTTCGCGCACACATGCGGGAAAACTTCCGCAGCAAGACGTGCTCTCGCTGGCAGAAGTCCCGCCAAAACCCTCGGTACACCTCTTGCCCGGCAACAATTAGGCCATTAAGCTGAAGGCGCGCAAAGCAATCCGATCAAGAACTATGGACGAACCAGACCCATCAAGTACCAAGACAACGAGCGGCCCGCGACGCATACCAGATTCAGACGAGGTGACCACTGCGCGCAGTATTAGCCCTAACGATGGGCGCGAGGCTTTCGCCCGTCGAGACGGAGATGTTGTGCTACGCGATGGTTCCACCGTTCGCATTCGCGTAATGCGTGCGGCGGATGAGCCGGGACTACTCGCTTTACTCCAGTCATTATCCGAAGAATCGCGCTGGATGCGATTTTACTCTTCCGCAAGTGGTTCGGCCCTGGCCACCGAAGCACATCGGGAAGCGAATCTTGATCATACGTTCGGACTGCTTGCATTCAGTGGCGCCGAAGAACGCGTGGTCGGTCACGCATTCTATGCCGTCGTCGATGACCATCGCGCGGAAGTCGCTTTCACGATTGCTAACGATTTTCAGGGGCGAGGGCTCGGCACGATCTTGCTTGGTCAATTGGCTGACGTTGCAGCAGCGAACGGCATTCAGGTATTTGAGGCTGAAGTGGTGGCTGCAAACCACGCGATGCTCCACGTCTTCAGAGCCTCAGGTTTCCCTATTGAAGTAGACGCAACCGCAGGCCAACTTCACGTAACCTTTCCAACTTCTTTTAGTGCCGAGGCGATCGCGCGCTTCGAGCGGCGAGAGACGATCGCGGCAGTTAACGCATTAAGGCTCTTCTTCAATCCACGCGCCGTGGCCGTTATTGGAGCCTCTCGCCAACGGGGAACTATTGGCGGCGAGATATTTCATAACCTGTTGAGTTATGGATTTAACGGACCCGTTTATCCAGTTAATCCCACTGCTGAGGTTGTTCAATCTGTGCTGGCTTACGCCTCAGTCGAAGCGATTGCCGGTCCCGTTGATCTGGCAATTATCAGTGTTCCGGCGGCGCGCGTGGTGGAAGTAGCGACGGCGTGTGGACGCAAAGGCGTTAAGGCGCTGGTGGTCATCTCAGCGGGCTTCTCCGAAACAGGGAAGGAAGGACAAGAACGTCAGGCTGAGTTGCTTCGAGTCTGCCGTGCTGCCGGTATGCGACTGATTGGACCAAATTGCATGGGTATAGCCAACACTGATCCCGCGGTGCAGCTTGATGCGACGTTTGCGCCTGGCGTGCCGCCGCCGGGGCGGGTTGGATTTTCTTCGCAGAGTGGCGCGTTGGGATTAGCGATCATCGAATATGCAAATTCGCTGGGTCTCGGGATTTCTACGTTTGTATCGGTCGGTAACAAAGCAGATATTTCCGGCAACGATCTGCTGCGTTATTGGGAAGCCGACAACGGCACGGATGTAATACTGCTCTAC
>JALZOO010000445.1 GCA_030913905.1 Acidobacteriota bacterium | reverse complement strand
AGGTAGGCGTTGTAGTCGGAATGATGTTGAAGCGCTGAAGGCGCGGAATATGTCGCCCCTTCAGGGCGAAGAGATTTTTGTTGGTTCGTGATGCAGGGGCGTTGCCCCTGGCTATTACATTCCGCGCCGTTGGCGCTTCGACTCGACGCTGACATAGCAAACAGCAAACAGCAGACAGCGATCGGTAAATGAAGGGAAGGCCGTTGAAACGGCCTAACAAAAATATTTCGTCGTGGTGAACCAGCCGTAAAACGGCTGGCCTAATCGCCCTTCGGCTAGCCGCATGAATGCGGCATTAAACAAGGTGACAAGCATGGCGAATGAACATATTTTGAAGCGCCAAGCGCCAAGCGCTGAGCAGTGGGGTATGTCGAATTAGCAACAGGGAGCGGGGGCAGGCCCCCTTCCCAACCCCGAGATTATTGTAGTTAGTGGATTCTTTTGAGGTATGAGGCTTTCAACCAATTGGTTGTCATAGCCGCTGACTATCTCCACTCCTACCGACTGCCCACTGCTCACTGCTCACAGCTCACTGCTTACCGCTCACTGCCCACTGCTCACCGCTTACTGCTCACTGCTTCCTCGTCGTTGTATCATCCGCTCATGCAAAACAAAGAGATACGACTCGCAAGTCGCCCCACAGCCATGCCGACGCTGGAGCATTTCGAAATTAACAACACCGAGGTGCCGCAACTAAATGACGGCGAAGTGTTGGTTCGAACGCTTTACATATCAGTTGACCCTTACCTGCGCGGCCGCATGCGCGAGGGTCGCTCCTATATTCCGCCGTTTCAGGTCGGCGACGTTATCTCGAGCGGTGTAGTCGGCGAAGTGGTTGAGTCGCGCACTCCTGTGTTCAAAGCCGGAGACATTGTTACAGGCATGTTGGGCTGGCGGCTTTACAACGTGGCGAAAGCTGAAGAGCTTAGAAAAGTTTTGCCCGGCGCGCCCGTGTCCACCGCGCTCGGTGTCCTGGGTATGCCTGGATTGACTGCCTACTTTGGCCTGCTCGACATCGGTCAACCCAAAGAGGGCGAGACTGTCGTCGTATCGGGCGCCGCAGGTGCAGTGGGAATGACGGTCTGTCAGATAGCCAAGATCAAAGGTTGTCGCGTGGTGGGAATCGCCGGCAGCGAAGAGAAGAATCGATATCTGACTGAGGAGCTGGGCGTTGACGAAACGATCAATTACAAGACCGCGGGTGACATACGCGCAGCGTTGCAAAAAGCTTGTCCCAAAGGCGTGGATGTTTATTTTGACAACGTTGGTGGAGAAATCTCTGACGCCCTGTTGCCATTTACCACACACGGCGCGCGGATCATCATCTGCGGCCAAATCTCACTCTACAATTTAGACAAACCCGACGTTGGGCCACGTCCCCAGCCTTACCTGCTCGTCAACAGCGCGATGATGAAAGGCTTCATAATCAGTGACTACGCCGCCAGGTTTCCTGAAGGTGTGATGCAGTTAGCTAAATGGGTTGCCGAAGGCAAACTCAAATACGCCGAATCCGTAGTAAAAGGATTTGAGAATACACCTCAGGCTTTCATCGGTCTGTTTTCAGGTGAGAACCTTGGAAAGCAACTGGTGAAGGTGGGTTGAATCAGTAAGCGGTCAGCAGTGAGCAGTGAGCGGTAAGCAGTGAGCAGAAGACAGGAGACAGGAGACAGGAGACAGGAGACAGGGACAAAGAGGCGCTATGAGCCGCTTCTTTCTGCCCACTGCCCACTGCACACTGCCCACTGCTCACCGCTCACTGCCCACTGCCCACTGCTCACCGCTCACTGCTCACCGCTCACTGCTCACAGCTCACTGCTCACAGCTCACTTAGTGGCTGCATGAAATGGGTACTGATTGCGGCCCCAAAACCCTACGTTTTCGAAGGAAATTGCAGGATTCCGAGGGAATCTCTTCGGAGAAACCCCAAGGTTTTCAAAAGGAACAGGCGGCATGAAGGTTGCAGACTTCCAAGTCAAACGGAGGGAAGAAATATGAAAAAGACATTAGGCGGCGCTCTATTAGCGTTCGCGTTTGTTTTCGGAATCATTGCGACCGCCAGCACAACGGCCGACGCGCAGTGGTCGAATAGAAGCTCTGGCGGCTACAACAACGAGCAACTACAGCAGGGCTTCCAGTATGGTGTGAGCGTCGGATCCGGCGATGCCCAACGGGGCCAAAGCTACAGCCCACAGCGTTCACGCTATTATCGCGACGCCAGGACTCAAGCTTTTCGAGATGGGTTTGTGCGTGGCTATGACCAGGCGTACAGACAATCCGCGGGTGCATACGGAAATGGCAGCAATCGCAATCGTGGCCGGAATGATGGCAACTACGGTCGAAATGGCGGCTACAACAATCAGCAACTTAACGCCGGCTACCAGCAGGGTGTAAACACCGGCGCGAGCGACGGACAAAGTAACAAGAGCTACAGTCCGCAGCGATCAAAACATTACAAGAACGCCTCGACGCAGGCTTTTCGTGAAGGGTTCGTTCGCGGCTACGACCAGGGCTTTCGGCAGTACTCGGGAAACGGTAACTACAGGAGAGGCAACTCCGCTGGCGGCGTGTTGCAGCAGATCTTCGGCAAACCTTAAGAAGGGTAGCTTCGGTCTGTGCATTTCGAGTAAAAGAGCATGGTGCCGCGATGAAAGTCGCGGCATTATTTTTTTGGTCGGCCCTTGTCAGACAACGCCTAAAATTAAGAACAAGAACGCCGACCCATCGAGGGTCGGCGAAATGGTTGTCGGGCCGCTAACCCAGGGCGTTGCCCTGGGCTATAAACATTGCGCGCCTACGGCGCTTCGACTCGACTCGCTTCGCTCGCCCTTAAGAGTGGACATACCTAGCGTTTGAGCAGGATCAGTATGCCCGCGAGGATGGCAAGCACAGCCAACCCAGTGGTGACCGTCGGAGAGAGTCTCACGCTAAGCAGCGGCAAGAGTCCGGTGAGAATCAACCAGAGGCCAAGTAAAATCATTCCCAGATTTCTGCCTGCCAAACTATTTGTTATTGCCATTCGTTCTCCTTATTTGAAATGTCACTCATGCGGTTGCATGCGAAAGCGGCGAACAGGTCGCCGCACTCCAAATTACTGCGGCAGGTTGAGACGCCGCACGAGATCGGTAAAGCCCGGATCCGAGCGCAGTGGATCAAAGAGCGGCTCAACCTTGAGATACATTATCCATCCGGCCCGATCTTCAAAGGCTTTGTTGAGTTGTTCTATTGCTCGCTCTTTCTCGCCGAGTCCGGTGTAAAGAATTGCCAGATCAAAAGGTGAAACATACTGCTGCTTACCGATTGCAGCCAGCTCATTCGCAATCTTTGTAGCCTCGGCTTTCCTGCCGGATGTGGCATACGCATAAGCGAGCACAACCAACGCGTTTGGCGCCCGTCCTGTTCCGCTGATCGCTTTTTCATAGAATTTAATTGCTTCGTCGTACATCCCTTTTTGTTGATAAACCGCGGCAATGCCCGCAAATGCACCCGGCCGGTTTGGCTCAAGGTCGAGAGTTTTGCGGTACTGAGCAAGCGACTCATCGTAAC
>JALZOO010000416.1 GCA_030913905.1 Acidobacteriota bacterium | reverse complement strand
AATATGAAACGAATCTTGCGTGGCCTGCTCAATGCCACTCTGATTGTGCTGGGAATATTTTCTGCCGGCCTCGGCTTGAAGGGTTTTCTCCTGTCGAGCCGTTTCATCGACGGCGGCGTGACGGGCATTTCGATGTTGCTGTCGAATGTACTGGGTTGGCACCTCGCGATTTTGATCCTGGTCATCAATCTTCCCTTCATCGCACTGGGATACCGGCAGATTGGCAGGAACTTCGCAATCAAAAGCGCCTTGGCCATCGGTGGGTTGTCCTTGTGTCTTGCTTTTGTGCATTTTCCTGACGTGACTTCAGACAAACTTCTGACCGCAGTCTTTGGGGGATTTTTCATCGGCGCGGGAATCGGACTCGCCATTCGCGGCGGAGCAGTTTTGGACGGGACTGAAATCGCCGCACTTCTGATCAGCAAGAGTACACAGTTTTTACGCGTGGGTGACGTTATTCTCCTGCTGAACATATTCATCTTCTCCGCTGCCGCGTTTTTTCTCGGAATTGAATCGGCGCTGTATTCGATGCTGACGTACTTTGCGGCGTCAAAGACGATCGATTTTCTGATACACGGGGTTGAGGAACACACGGCGGTCATCATCATGTCTGAGCATAGCGAAGAGATTCGGCATGCGATTGTTCGTCACCTGCGGCGCGGAGTCACTATCTATAAAGGCCGCGGCGGTATGAGCGGCACCGATCAAGACATTCTGTTCTGCGTGGTCACACGTCTGGAGATTGGTCGAATAAAGTCCGCCGCCCACGAGATTGACCCGGCCGCCTTCATCGTGGTTCATCCACTCGCCGACGCCGAGGGCGGGGTGATTAAGAAACTCGCATCAACGGCCTGAATGGGGCCATGCCCAACAACTGCTTCACGTAACTCGGTATCAGAACCGGGAGCGGTAGCGACCGGGTCGCCTCTAACCCGTGAACTTTATTTTGGCTGTATTCGCTCGCGCGTATCTTCTATCCAAGCAGACCCGGTCGGCTTTCATGATTACCAGAAGGAGACACGAATGAACTATCGAGTATTAGGTAAGACCGGTTTGAAAGTTTCCGAACTTTGTCTCGGCACCATGACGTTCGGCGAGAACTTTTACAATATTGCAGTCGTGGATCAATCAAGCGCCAACGCAATGGTGACGCGGGCGCTCGACGTAGGCATCAATTTCTTCGACACGGCTGACGTGTATTCCTATGGAAGTTCGGAAGAAGTGCTGGGACTCGCGCTGAAAGAATCAGGCGCACCTCGCGACCAAACAATCATCGCTACCAAAGTGCGAAGCCCGATGAGCGAGGCCGCGAGCGCCGGTACTGGGGACGTGAACAATGTCGGATTGTCGCGACAGCATATCTTCGCTGGGGTTGAGCACAGCCTGCGCCGGCTGAAGACCGATTACATCGATCTCTACCAGGTACACGGCTGGGACGTGCTGACGCCGATAGAAGAAACAGTGCGCGCGCTTGACGACCTTGTGCGACAGGGGAAGGTCCGTTACGTCGGTTGTTCAAACTGGTCGGCACGACACCTGATGAAAGCACTATGTTTAGCCGAGGCCCATGACTGGGCGGGATTCGTTTCGCTTCAGGCTTACTATTCTCTGGTGGGCCGCGATCTCGAATACGAGTTGCTGCCGCTTTGCCGCGAAGAGAACATTGGCGTCTTGCCTTGGTCGCCACTCTCTGGTGGATTTCTGTCTGGGAAGTATCGGCGCGATGATCCGCTGCCGGAGGGCGCGCGACGAAGCGGTTTCGATTTCCCACCGATTGATGAAGCGCGTGGCTTCGATGCCGTTGAGGCGCTCGAGCGCGTCGCCCAAGATAAGGGAACAACGGTGGCGCAGGTCGCGCTGGCGTGGCTGTTGGCCCAACCGGGTGTTACCTCGATCATTATTGGCGCAAACAAAATGTCCCAGTTAGAAGACAATTTGAAGGCGGCCGAACTAGAGTTGACAGCCGCGGAGCTCGAAGTACTATCCGCGACTACCGCACCACGGCCAATCTACCCGCAGTGGATGGTTGAACTACAGAACCAGGGTCGGCTGTAGCAAGAGGCACGAGGCAGGGGAGCAGGAAGCAGGAGCAGGAGCCGTGTACTTTGCACAGAAACAGTTGATCGGAAGCTTGTCTCAGGAATGGCGCGTTCACGCGCCATCCCGCAGGGCGGTTAGGCCAGTCGTTTTACGGCTGGCTACACGAGGCTGGCGAGAATTTATTGAGGCCGTTTTCAACTGCCTTTTTTCATAGGAAGGCCGCTAAAACGGCCTATTGAAAATAATTGGCTGCCTTCGGTACCAGCCGTAAAACGGCTGGCCTAACAGCCCTTCGGGCTTGCCTCGTGAACGAGGCGTCCGATCCACGTCGTTCGGTAGTCGCCCGCCGCTTATTCCATAGCAGAGTTGACCCATTGATAACTTGAATACTCTTTGTGCAAAAAACCCACACATTAGTTAACAATAATCTCGTCCACGAAGATCCAGGCATCTCCGTCCTTGCCAGGATGCCATGCGGGGATCCTGCCGTAGGTGTGGGCCCTGACGCGGACATAACGCGCAGCCTTTGGCTTAAAGGTTTGAACGAAATCTTTGATTACAACGCCGTAATTCTTTTCAGGGACATCATTGCGTATTGACACCAAGGGAACGAACCTACGGCCGTCGATAGAACCTTCGAAATCCACGCTGGC
>JALZOO010000402.1 GCA_030913905.1 Acidobacteriota bacterium | reverse complement strand
CCCGGTATCAGCGGCGCGCCGAACATTCCGAATAACCATGTGAAATCCGCTTCGCGCGTTCCGGTTGAAGCGATTGTTAGGCCGATGTATTGGGTGCCAACACGCCTCATGGAATCGGAAACCATATGTGATTCAATTCAGTGTGTTATAGGGCCAAACGCGTTAACGTTGATCTTGCCAAGGTCACAAGTCTTCTTATCGCCTCCGCACTCGAAGGAGAGCAATTCTCCGTTGTTCCGGTTCAACAGCGACATGGTTAGCTGAGGATTAACCTCCTCCATGAACACGTATCTGGCCTTCGAATCGCAATTGAAATTAATTCTTGTCTTTCCGGTTTCATCCGTCTTGCCACTACCAAGAATGTATTCCTTCGATGTGATGTCCACTCTTCTATCGTCTATCGGTTTGTAGATAACGAGAGACTTGTTAGACGCGGGCTCGTTAGAGTAAAGGAGTTCAAACGATACCGTGCAAGATCCCGCAGTCGTAGCTGAAGAGCGATCGGAAATCGGGTTCGTTGAATGTGTTGTGCATGACGTCGTGGTTATGATGAAACCGACGAGGGCAAGCTTGGCGAAGGCGTTCATATATCCTCCTGTTTAGAAATGCTGATCGTTAGGTCACGCGCCACGTGTCCGCCGACATTTATTAGCCCTCGCTTTCTCCACGCAACCACGGATTCGGACATGCTACTCGGCGCTGTGCTAATTCAAAGGGTTAGCCCGCGCATTCGCCACCGAACCACGGCGGCGTAGCGACGCAACGCGGCATGGTCCGAGCGCCGTTCCGATCGCAGCCAGCAACAAAACAAAGGACTGTTGAGGAAGTTGGGATCTTCATTTCGGTTGAGCCCTTCCGTCTACAAGATGCCGCCAGCCAAGCCGCTCGCGTAACTCGCGTACGCTGAAATGCGAGCCGAATCTTTCGGCGGTGTCAGTTGATCGGGTACTGCTGTCCGCCGTCTTTGAAGGTCAGCGAAGCATTCTTGGGAACGACGTAAACAAGCGTGACCTTTGCTTCCGGAAATTCCAATTTTCCCCCGGTCACCCAGAATTTCCCATCGGCCTTCCCAGTCATACTTCCGCTGAGACTGACTTTCTCGGTGGACACCGCGCCATCCTTTGCAGGACCGCCGACGAAGACGGAAACGAAATTCTTTCCGGCGGAATCGACCAGCGGAAATTGGGCAAGCTTGAACGCGTCTGACATAGGAACGTCGTTGAGCACAATTTCTTTCTGCCCTTCGAAATTAAGAACATAAACGTCTTCGTCGGCCTTCGCCGCGATCGTCTCCTTATCGGTCGGCACTTTGTCCTTTTTCTCGACTTTGACGAGGTCTCCCAACGAAGTCTTGATTGGTAAGTTGACCTTCTTTGCACAGGCAAATCCGGTCAGTATCAAAAGAGCGCTGAGTGAAATCATGAGCTTCTTCATTTCGTTCACTCTCCTTTTCCAAAAAGTTACGCAAACCCGGCATTGTCGGCGTTTCAAAACTCGAGACTTAGGCCTTCAGCTTTCTCGGCGACCGCGAACAGAAAATCCTGCTTGCCGGCGATCGGCGACTTCATGATCAGCTTTGGCGGCTCCACCATTTTGTATTTGTCATATTCACGGAAATCCGTGTATGTGCCGGCGTCCCCAGCTCCGAAAGAAACCAGTCGGTAAGCTTTTTTAGTCGGATCGACCAGGCGAATCTTATTTAGCGGAATGGATACTTCGCCCTGCGCCGCGCCAGTTTCCACGATAACGATCAGCCACTTCATTCCCGGCGGCGCCGATTCGACTTTCGGCGCAGGCGGCGTGTCCATATAAAACGATGGCGCCGCCACAGTCTTTAACAGAGTCACTTTCTCTGGTGAATAGGCTTCGGCAATGCGCGGGTTCAAAGGCGCTGCCTCAGACGATATCTTACCCATTGAGACTGCAACCTGGTTGGGATGGGTAGATTTAGTCTCGGGCGCCGCGGTTGCCAGCGGGGCAGGTGACGATAATTGTTGCGCCGGCTGCATCGCTGTTTGCTTGCAGGCGGCGAAAAATGTCACGCCTAACACCAAGACTAAACAGTGAATAGTTCTCATCGGGGCCTCCGTCTAACAGAATCATCTAGAGTGTCGTATCAAACCTTGCCATCTCCACTCAGGAGGTTTTCTTGGAGTCCGACGCAAAAGCCACGATGTCACTGACCGGGATATCTACGACTCCTTCTTTGGTCGTCACGTGCAGGGCGGGAATTACCACATCCTTCCCGTTCTCACTCCGGAACTCGCCGAGCAATCTTAGCTTGCTGGGAACTCTCGGCCGGAAATCAAGGACCAGAACCGTATACTTCACGCCTTTGGACGAGATTCGATCCGCTCCCAATCCCGCCTTTTCACCGGGCTTGAAAACCTCCAGATCATCGGGCAGGTCTCCATTCGCACTGACCGTGACGAGCCAGAGGTGTGAATGATGCACGCCCTGCTCGTCAATCGCGTCGATGTCTTCGCCATTGGACATATCGTAGTGGACAAGATTGATCGTTCCTTCGGCCGACTTTTCCGATTCAATCTCATCCTTCTGCACAATCATGCCTCTGATCTCTCCATTGACGATCTTGCCGTCTTTAGTCTTGATGGTGGCCGCGAGCAAACCGCTTTCAAGACAAAGGCAAACAAGACAGACTCCTAGTGTCCTTTTCACCAGCCATCTCCTGTGTAACATCACATCTCCTCCGTCGAACGCAAAAGACCTCTTCCTCGTACCGATTCGTAATAGCTAACTGGTCGCCGCGACACCCGCCGAGACCATCCATGGCTGCTCCATTCGAGAAACGCCGCTTGTTGCCTTGCTGTCTTGCCGCCTATTGGAACTTCAAGTTTGCGCCCGGCGCTTGCCGCCGGCTCTCATAGCCAGCTTGACTGCTGTCGGGAACGGGCAGGCTATTTAGCTCAGGCAGCGATGCGCGAAATGGTCCGGCGATGGTTCCGCCCTTCACTTGCAGCGCTATGCTGAACACGACCGGTTCGCCCGCCGCCCTCCTGAGCAGTTCCCCTGTAGTAGCCCCCAACGGTTCGGCATCCCAGTCGTTTTCCTCACCCTGCTTAGTACTTATGGTCAGCACTTTTCTTTCATCCTTCACGTCACGCGAAGTGACCTGTTGACGCAAGGGCTCTCCTTTGCCCGGCTCGAAGACTAATAGGACCGTGTCGAAGCGGATCGTTGCGGTGCCGGTGTTTTTCAGGTGTACCTCCACTTGATACATATATTCCGGTTTCTCAGGAGTCGAGTTGGACACATCCAGACCCTTTCTCACTATTCCCATCAAAGAGATGTTAGGGGTCACCTGAACCCATTGTGTCTCTCTCGCCGCCGGTACGGTATTCATCGGTTGAGGAGAGGAAGCAGTTGCCGAGTTTGATTCGGTGTTAGATGTTGTTCGCTGCGCTGATCTACATCCTGTCAACAGAACGATTGCGAGTGCCAGCGTCACAAGAGCCATTTTCTTCATATTGCACCTCTGCGTTAGTCGCGTGCGATTGCTCTTTGCGCCTGGAGACGTGGGGAATTTATCCGGCGCGGTGCTCATCCAAATACGAACAACTTCGCTCACAAGCAACGCAACTACGGCACGATGGTGCCTCGCTTCGTGTTTTCGAAGCGGGATTTCACACTATCGTGCCTACGAATCTCTTTCGTGGTTGAATTTTCGTACTGGAATGGAAAGCAGTTGTCGTGCCGCCGATAGTTGTGGCTGAACCCAAAGTTAGCGCAGGTTTTGTCGAGGTTTAGTGCGCCAAAGCTCTCATCATGCCTTCACGGCTCTGCGGACAATTACCCAAACGCCTGCGCAGTTTTCCGAACTGTAGAAAGCCCCTCGTCAGCGCGATGCGCGGACCATTTATTAATCTCGCGCCCTCGCCACACAATCATGGAATTGGTCATGTTTTCCGCGCGGTGCAGCAGCCGAAGAAAATCCACGGTCACGGAAATGAGGAGTCCACTAAGAGGCCAATAAGCGTTCCCTGGGGTCCTTCAAATGCGGTAAAGTGCTACCCATGCCGCGAAGTTTCATTAATTACAATAGGTCGCTTCTCTTTCAGGGCGGCGACACGGGTGCGACTCCCACCCTCGGCACCAATCTTGTCAATAATTCAAAGCTTCCAAACCACACAACCGATATTTTGTCTGTTGTGCCACCACATTTTGACGCGATTATTGAGAAGTAAAACCCATATTCCTTAGCAGCAAGTCGCAGCATACCAGATCCGTCGCCGGTATTTACTCCCACCATTTTGCACGCTACGCTTGAAAACCCCTTGCTTTGAGATTCCAGATTGGAATGTTGCTTTGCGCCTTGGGTAAAGTCTATCCCGCCACGGCTGTCGCGACGCGCGAAACCTCAACACCGGTTTCTGTCAGCTTGCGCAGACGCTGGTGGCCCAGAATCGCCGCGCCGAGCGCGGTCGTAAACTGGACCATATCGCCCTCGGGCACGTTCACTTCTGCGTTCAGCTTCTCGCGCACAACGCGCGCCATCGTGCCAAAGCGCAGGATACCGCCGATGAGCGTGTATTCGGGTTCCATCTGCACGCGCTTCATCAATTGGACAGAACGATCGACCAGCGACGAGATCGCGCCATGCATGATGTCCGCCGGTGGTGCGCCCATGGATAGTTGATTGATCACCTCGGACTCGGCAAACACCGCGCAAACGCCGGAGATCGGCACGGCTACTTTCGAGGTGGCGACGAGCGGCCCAATTTCTTCGGTCGAGTAGCCCATGTAGCGTGCGGTCTTTTCGATAAATGCGCCCGTGCCCGCGGCGCACTTATCGTTGAGCCGGAACGACCTCACTTTCGCAGTCTCGTCCAGGCGACTCGCTTTCATGGTTTGGCCACCAACGTCGAGAACTGTGCGAGTGTTGGGAAACAGAAATGCTGTGCCGCGTGCGCTCGCCGTTAGATCGGTAACGGCAACGTTGCTGAAAGGAACCATATG
>JALZOO010000386.1 GCA_030913905.1 Acidobacteriota bacterium | reverse complement strand
GAGATCAATCGGCGCGACGGTAGCGCCGATGCGCCGCGGCAACTTTTCGCTGGTGACAGTTTCAATCTCTTCGCGTCGATAGATTTGCCCGGTCTGTAGACAGCGGTCCACCATCTCGGCGAGTTGTGGAATGTTATGCAGAATAGACGCGACGGGCTGGCCGACTGTAGGACCATTGACTTCGAGCAACAAGCGGCCCGGACCGTTTATGACCATGGAGCGCCCGCTGCCGTCGAAAGCCACCAGTCCCGAGGGCACGCTGGCCACAATTCGCTCACTGAATTTTTCGGCGGAGTCGGCGCGTTTGCTCGCCTGGGCGGTTAAGTGCTCGAGCGCCTTTCGTTGCTCCTGAAGTTGCGCAACAACGGATTGAAAGGTCTCCAGAACAAACTCGCCTTCGTCCAGAGACTTTTGCGGAGACGACCGCGGGGAAGCGCGCTCAGCCTCGCCAACGAGTTGTCGATACGGCCGGAGCAGCCAGCGCAGGAAAAGAAGAATCGCGACCAGGGTACCAAGCAGGACAGCGATGAAGATCGTAAGGAAGAGGGGACCACGCGTGGCCGGCGTCGCGGGCGTCACCGCGTAGAGCAGAATGGCGAACAACGATGCGAGCAGGAAAAATCCCACCAACAACGCGAGGCCGAATTGGTAGCGATTCCTCGTCATGACGCTTTGCTTTGCAATTTGAGTTAACTGGTCTTTGAACTTTGAACTTAGTGCTTTGATCTTTGTACTTTGCTTTCGCCCTGAACCGAGACCGCTTCTCAATCGACGCCAAGAAACAAAGTACTAAGTTCAAAGCGCAAAGAACAAAGGACTAAGAACAAAGAACAAACTGATTATCTAAATTGCCCTGCATACCACTCGACGATGTGCGACCCGATTAGGAGTGCGGCAATTGCCCCGATACCGAGAAAGACACCGAAGGGCAGAAGCATCTGCATGTTTCGTTTTCCCTGCCGCATCATTAGCAGTATTCCAATCACCGACCCCGACAACACGCCGAGAAAAATGTTGAGAATTGTGAGTCGCCAACCCAGGTAAGCGCCCACCATGAACATCATCTTCACATCGCCCAGTCCCATCGCTTCGACGCCGCGCAGTTTTTCCCAGGTCCAACCCATCAGCCACAAAGAGCCGCCGCCAACCAATCCGCCGATGACCGCGCCGATAACCGATGCTGCCCATAACGGCATGCCAGCCAGCGGTCCATCGAGGAGCATTGGCAAATCATCAAAGTGTGGTTCGCCCATCAGGTACGGAAGTGCGATGCGAGCGACGACAGCGAAGGCAATTCCCGGATAGGTTATCGCGTTGGGCAGGATCATGTGCTCGGCGTCAATGAACACCAGCGCGACGATGGCTGTAACGAAAATGAGGTCAAACGGCAGTGCGAAGCTCAAACCATCGCGCCAGGCAACAGCAACCCAAAGCAGGCCGGTCAATAGTTCGACGGCGGGATAGCGAGCTGAAATGTGCGCCTTGCATGCGCGGCACCGGCCTCGAAGAGCGAGATAACTCAGCACGGGCACGTTGTCATAGAAAGCTATGGCCGCTCCACAGGATGGACAACGAGAGTTAGGCAGCACGATCGACTCTTCACGCGGCAGGCGATGAATAACAACGTTCATGAAGCTGCCGATGATCGCGCCAAACACTCCGACGACAAAGTAGATGAAGGGAAGAGGCAGGACGCTAAGGTCAAGCATGCAAGGTAGTCTACAGTCTGGAGTCTGGAGTCTCCAGTCCTATTCTCAATGACAAATGAAAAATGAGAAATGATGAATGGAAAATCTAAGAACAGTTTCCATATGTCATTTATCATTCTCATTTGTCATCCAGCACCAGTGATTCACTCTGAACTTCTTGACGCCCACTGCTCACCGCTCACTGCTCACTGTTTCCTGCCGTTCCCACAGCATCACGTGCTTGAGAAACGCATGGTGGGCGGCGAAGCTGGCAATGCTAAGTCCGGCAATTCCATCGCGAAAACCACCTTTAAGAATGAAGCTGCGGATGAAAGCTGAAGGCGCCGCCGCCGCGATCTTGATGGGCGATGTTCTTCGGCCTTCGGCAAGCATTTGCTCAGCAGCGAGG
>JALZOO010000360.1 GCA_030913905.1 Acidobacteriota bacterium | reverse complement strand
GCCACACACAGCGCCACGATTGCCCCTCTTCTTCCGAAGGCCAGCGCCAGCGGCATCCCTATAAACGCCATCACAATCACACTGAACGGGTTCACGTACTTGCGCTGAAGCGCCACGGCTAGCGCGGAGACATCGACACCTCTCTGTTTTGCCGCTCGCAGGTAACTTGAAAGTGTCGCCACACTCAACTGGGACGGCTTGTCGACAGTCGGACGAAACACCTCAGGAGGATCCACTCCACCTATACGAGCTTCGCTTGCTGTCTGCTGCTCAATAGTCATCCCCTGCAGCCCAACAGTTTCTGCCTGCTCAACCAGCATCTCCTGCGGTGCGGTCCATGTAGCCCGCTTACCACTAATGACCCGGCGCAGATGCACAGCCTCGTCGTCAAGCTCGTATATGGTCGGCTCATTCAACATTCCACGTTGTTCGTCGAATTCGTATGAATACAACCGCCGGTTTTCTGATGATGCCAACCACTGCCGGCCGGTTCCCGTAGTCGCGCGCGGTTGTCCGCCGCGAATTCGTGCACGCAACGCCTCCTGCCGCAGGTTCGCCGAGGGCATCACGTGCTCCTGGACCAACCAAGCGCAAGCCCCAACCGTAATAGCGAATAACAGACCCGGAATCATTAAGCGATACACGCTTTGGCCCGAAGCCCACCAGGCAACTGCTTCACTTCGTCGAGCCAGTAGCGCGTAGGTGATCAAGACTGTAATCAGCATCGTAGCTGGAAATAACTCGACCGCGATTAGTGGAAGCAGGAACAGCAGGTACTTCGCAACAACCCCGGCAGGCACGTTGTTGCTGCCAATGAAACGCCACAGCTCAAACAACGTGAAGATAATGAAAATGGCGAGCAGCGAGACAAACCCCAAAACAAAACTGCTGGTAAGCGTTCGGAATAAGCTGGTGTCGAGCAAACTGGGAAACCCCGACCGGCCTGCCCCGACCGTGTGTTGCGGAGTCGCAATTTTGCGCGCGACTTTTTGCGCTGTTGTCCTTCGCAGGAATCTGTCCAGAAGCCTGAAACTGGGAACGCCACTTTGAAATGAAAACAGCAGGCTTAGTAAAACAATCACGGCAGTAGCCATCCACTGGCCAACAATGGGCGGTAGTGCACCTGTCCTGGCCAGTGATTCACCAAGCAAAGAGATCAGGTAGTAGACGACGACTACCGCCAGCGACAACAAAACTCCCGCGCCCCTACCGCCGCGCCTGATGCGCATTCCGGTTAAGCCGCCGAATAAAGCAAACACCAGCGGAGCGAATGAAAGGGCCAGTCTTCTATGAAGGGTTCGTTCCGCTTCCCTTCTTTGATCGATGGATCCCGACTGCGCTTGTTGTCTCAAGTCAGTCCAATCCATCTCGTCTGCGCTCACTTCTTCCAGGCTCATGCGTTCAAGTAAGGCAGCGCGGCCGGTGTCGATTGCTATTCGTAGTTGGTCCAGTCTCTCTACGACGTAGGAACGATCGGAGCTCTCCTCGCTGGGAATCTTCATCGCAGTTGCGTCGCTAAGAACCAGCTCTGCTTTTTCGCCCGACGAATCGATCCTTCCCGAGCGCGCCGTCACCACCCTGGTCGAACCATCCGGCTGTTGGGCATAGATAAATACCCGGCCCCAGGAGCCCTGTGCCTTGTCTCCATCTCGCACGTAAATCACATAACCTGGAATCTCGGTGTTGAATGTCCGGGGTTCAACCGGCGACTCGAGCTTGCGCAACGCACCCTGCAACGCAACGCGCCTTAGGTCGCGCGCCGCCTGAGGGGCTTCTCGCATGTGTAGGAAAGTTGTCGTGACTGTCGCGAGGAGACCGATCAGCAAAGCAGGCCATAGCAGCGTCCACGTTCCAACTCCAGCCGCGCGCATTGCGACGATTTCGCTGTCACTGCCCATACGCGCAAATCCGATTACGATGCCGGCGAGGACAGCTACCGGTAAAGTCAGAACGAGTACACCGGGTATCAACGCTGCACCAATCTCACTTACGAGCGACAGCGGCAGATCGGTGTACAACGCCAGGTCGGCAAAGCGCCCGATCTGCTGCGTGAACATGATCGCCGTTAACAGGACCAGCGACAGCAACACGTAGGGCAGTGCACTTTGCAGGACGTATCTGGGAATCAGTTTTCTCAGGCTATACATTTAAAGCAATTTCTAAAGACGACTCCTGCTCGCTGTCAGCGATTGAAAAGTCGGCCTCACTCGAGGCTGCCTTTCCAGTACTCGACCGATTAATTGGTGCGTTAGCTCAGCCATCTCCCGATTAATACTCGCCGGAACGTCGCGAGATTGCTCCGCGAAAACATAAGGCGCCAGGCGTTGGGTTGCGCGCAATTGCTTTTGAAGTTTTCGCGATAATGCGTTTCCGCTTCCCTGACTGCATCGGCCGCAACGAAACCTCAGGTCAGTGCTTAGGAAAGCAGTCTCGTTCTCATCAAAAGGTTGATGACACTCACCACACCGCCGGATGTCCGGCAGAAACCCTTCGAGCTTCAGCAGCCACACTTCAAAGTAACGCAGGATAGCCTCAAGGTCCGGTTGTGATTCCTCAATGGCGTCAAGGCAAGCCTTTACCATCCGAAACAGTTTGTCGTTGGCTTCGTAAGGCGGTGAGAACTCAACAACCAAATCACCCATGTACGCCAGTCCCGTCAGTACTTCCGCGTGGCTGGACAGGTTGAAATGCGACTTCACGATTTCAGCCTGACGCAGCGAGACAAGTTCCTGATTCTCTTTTTGGTAGTAACTGAGTTTGACCAGCGTGAATGGCTCGAGCGCAGCTCCGAATCTACTCTTCAGCTTCCGGCAACCCTTCGCAACTCCGCGGATAAGGCCGGAAGCCTGCGTCAAACAGACGACGATTTTGTCGGCCTCAGCAAAGTTGTAGGTGCGTAAGACGAGGGCTTCGGTCTCGAGAGATGGCATTAAAACTCCGCGGGCGAAACGTTAGAACGGAAGGAAATAGAGAATCCAACCCAACGCCAGTCCAATCACGATGAACTCAACAAATACTTTAAGGCCGTAAACCACCTGCTCTTTTTGCGATTCCTTAGCGACGGTGCCAAAGACAACTGCGGCCAGGATGGCAAAGGCAGTCATAACCAGGAGATGTCTCACGCCTTCCTCCCCGCTGCGATATCAAAAGCATCGAGCATTGCGAGATAGTTCAATAAGCCCGCGACGAGCAGAAACGTGTTTCCATATTCATAGGTTGCTCGTGCCGCGTTCACTATATCGTCTGCGAAGCCGACCCCGAAGAACCAGCAGCAAAGGTATAGAAAACCTGTGCCGAGGTTGGCAATCATTGGTGGCAGCTGGTATAGCGCGGATGTTCCCTGTTCGTCTGCTTTAACGATGAATAAGTGGCCGCCCATCCAAAGTCCGCCGAGGAAGCTTACCCAGACAGTGCCTCCGAGC
>JALZOO010000354.1 GCA_030913905.1 Acidobacteriota bacterium | reverse complement strand
CCACAGAGGCACAGAGAACACGGAGGGTGCACAGAGAAATTGCTTTTAACCGGCCTAGTAGTTAACACGAGAATTTGAAAAAGATTGCTCATCTGCTAAAGTACTGCCAACTTTGCAAGAACAATAGTTTAGACCGAGAAGCTTCGCGTGAGGCTGCGTGTTTTCCCGCCCAAGCGCAGCGATTCACTTCGCAGAAGCTTCATGTGCAACCTAGCTTTGCCGCATTACGGCAGCACCAAACTTTCTAAATTGGTAATCAAGGACTAAGCCTGCGGCAATGCCACAGATTTTTCACCACAGCACGAACGCGCTCGCGAAGCTGACGATCTATGGCGCCATTTTTATCCTGGTTGCGGCTTTGTGGGTCACTGCGGAATTGAACCGTTCGTCGTGGAACACCGGGCAGTGGGTTGAACGACAACAGCCGGTTCAATTCAGTCATAAACACCACGTCGGCGACGATGGTGTCGATTGCCGCTATTGCCACACCTCCGTTGAAACCTCGGCGACCGCCGGATTGCCGCCAACGAACACATGCATGAGTTGTCACAAGCAGATTTGGGCTGACAGCCCTTATCTGGAGCCGGTTCGCGCCAGCTTCCGCACGGGCAAACCGATCGAGTGGATCCGCGTGCACGATCTTCCCGACTACTCCTATTTCGATCACAGCATTCATGTAAACAAAGGCGTGGGGTGTTCGACCTGTCACGGCCAGGTCGATGAAATGCCGATTGCCTTCCAGGCATCGACGCTGCAAATGGAATGGTGTCTTGAGTGCCACAGGAAGCCGGAGAGATTCGTTCGTCCGGCCGACAAGATTTTCGACATGCAGTGGCGGCAGCAAAACAAATCGAAAGAGGAAATCGCCGACGGCCGGGCGTTGGTTGCGAAGTATCACATCCAGGAGCCAAACGTATTGACGAGTTGTTCGACGTGTCACCGGTAAGAGTTTTGTAACGCAACTTTAGTTTGCGGGAGGTAACAAAGAAGTTGTAACGCAAACTGTTAGTTTGCGAACCGTTTGAAAGTTTCAGATGAGTAACGAGAGACATATAAATTTCAAACTGTTGAGTCAGTACGTCCTGGACCAGCAGGAGCGGTCAGCGGATGGGCCAGCTGCGGGTTACCCACCCGCTACTGACAAGTCCGTAGTGGCCGCGAAGAAGTATTGGCGCAGTCTCGAGGAGTTGGCTGATGCTCCCGAGTTTCGCGAGTTTGTAGAACGCGAATACCCACAGCATGCGGAGCAGTGGGACGATCCAGTGGAGCGTCGCACATTTTTGAAGTTGATGGGGGCGTCGCTTGCGCTCGCCGGCTTGAGTGGCTGCGTGTTTCAGCCGCCGGAGAAGATTGTTCCTTATGTGCAACAGCCCGAGTACGGAACTCCCGGCAAAGCATTATTTTTCGCCACGGCCTCAACTTTAGGTGGGGTGGCTACGCCTCTGCTGGCGAGAAGCAACGAGGGCCGTCCCACTAAAGTTGAAGGGAATCCGGATCATCCAAACAGCCGGAACGGCGACGGCCAGGATCGAGGCTCGAGCGCCACAGACATTTTTTCCCAGGCTTCGATACTGGGTCTTTACGATCCTGACCGTTCACAGACGCCACTTTTCCGAGACGAAGGCAGACCGTGGTCCACGTTTGTGGGTGAGATTCGCACCGCGCTCGATGAGCAGCGTCCAAAGCAGGGCACCGGCCTGCGGTTTCTGACCGAGAGCGTCACATCGCCTTCGCTAGCGGCTCAGTTGAAGGCAATTCTGACTGAGTTTCCGCAGGCGAAGTGGCATCAGTACGAACCTGTCAACAACGACAACGCACGCGCCGGCGCAATGATGGCGTTCGGCCAGCCTGTAAACGTTGTCTACGACTTCAGCAAGGCTGATCGCATTCTCTCGCTCGATGCTGATTTTCTTGCGGCCATGCCGGGAACGCTTCGCTACGCGCGCGACTTCGCAGCGCGCCGACGGATCACGGAAGGCAAGAAGGAAATGAGCCGGCTCTACGTGATTGAGACGACGCCGACGACGACAGGAGCAGCGGCGGATCATCATTGGGCAATCAAGCCGAGTGAATTGCCGTCGATAGCAAGAAGACTTGCCGAGGTGGTGGTGTCACTTGGGTTGGGAGACACGAGTGGAAGAGACCTCCGTTCAAGCGAAGGACCCATTGCTGAATGGATGAGAGCCGTAGCCGGGGATCTTCAGCAACACAAAGGCGCGAGCATTGTCGTCGCCGGCAGAGAAGCGTCTCCGCAGGTACATTCCCTGGCCCACGCAATGAATGCTGCGCTCGGCAACGTTGGCAAGACCGTCTTCTATAGTGATCCGATCGAAGCCAATCCAATCGATCATCGTCAGTCGCTGCAGGAGCTGGTTGACGACATCGATGGCGGGCGCGTTGAGATGCTGGTGATGGTCGGTGGCAACCCGGTCTACACCACGCCGGCGGATCTGAAACTGGATCAGACTCGATTGTTTAAGACGAAGCTGCGCGTGCACCTGAGTCTTTATCGAGATGAAACTTCCGAGCTTTGCCACTGGCACATTCCGGAGACGCACTACCTGGAAGCCTGGAGCGACACACGTGCTTACGACGGCACCGTGTCGATCGTCCAGCCGCTGATTGAGCCTCTCTACCAAAACA
>JALZOO010000303.1 GCA_030913905.1 Acidobacteriota bacterium | reverse complement strand
CCACAGTGTGGGCAACGAGGAGCGGCGGGCGGTTCTTTCGCAATCGGGGCGGTTGCTTTTGTTCTTCGAGATGCGAGTAGTGATCTTGCTTTTTCCAGCAGATGACGATTACCGGGGCTGAGCAACCCATAGTAGCGAACCTTGATGAATCGTGGTGGCAGGACGTGCTGAAGGAAACGACGTAGGAACTCTTCGCCAGTCACCTGAGATGACTTCAACTGATCGGTGGCCGACTCCTTGTAGGAGAAAGTGACCTGGCCATCGGCGATCTTACGGATGCGGTTGTTGCTAATGGCTACGCGAAAGATGTAAGGGGCGAGATATTTGAAGGCAGATTCTCCGCTGCCGACCGGCTCACAATGAACTACCCAGGCTTTGCTCCAAACTCGAGGATCGATGACCGTGAACAGTTGAGTCTTCTTCAAGTGGTCACGCAGCTTTGCGCGGAAGATGATAGATAGAGCTTTGACCGGCATTAGAAAGTCGTGGCGTGATTGCATCCATCTTCCCTGTTGAGACAGGCCTCCACCGGTCGCGATGTAGTGGACATGCGGATGATAGAGAAGCTGACGAGTCCAGGTGTGGAGGACGCCGACCATTCCGATACGAGCGCCGATAAACTTTGGATCGAGAGCCAGTTTCTGCAAAGCCTCTGAGGAAGCGCGAAACAGAATGTTGTAGATGATCCTCTGATTACTGCGCGCCACGGCCCTCAACTCTTCGGGTAGGGTGAAGGTAACGAGAAAGTGCGGGACGGGCAACAGCAACTTCTGTTGTTCTTTGAGCCACTGATTGGCCTGATCGTTCTGACACTTTGGGCAATGACGGTTCTTGCAGGAATGGTAACTGTAGCGCTGCTCGTCGCACTTTTGGCAGTAATAGAGTTGACCGCCGAGACTTTCGGTGCGGCAGCGCTGGATGTCCTGCATGGCCCGCCGATGAGAAGGCAGCATTCGGTCGCCGAACTTCACTCGATAGTCAGGACCATGCAGCCGAAAGATCTCGGCCACTTCCAGCATCAGAGGTCGCTCATCAGCTGGTTGATGGTGGTCGCCCCCAACTCTTCTGCTCGGGCCGTGAGATGGGTGTAGAGACTGGTGGTCGTGGCTGAGCTGTGGCCCAGGTACTCCTGGATGAGCCGCAGGTTGACACCGGCTTCGAGCAGATGCGTGGCCCACGAGTGGCGCAGCGTGTGGACCGAGGCTCGCTTGTTGTTGCCGCTTTCTTTAAGCGCCGCGCGGAAGGCATCCTGCACGCTGCTGCGGGCTATCGGTTCGGTTGAGGTTGCTAACGGCACATCGCCGTGACCGGGTGAAGGAAAGAGTAACGCAGGATTGCGATGCGTGGCCCAGTACTGACGAAGCAGTTCGAGCGTGCGTTTGGGCAGTGGCACATAACGATCTCTGGCTCCTTTGCCGTGACGCACATGTATCATCCGGCGCGCGCTGTCGATGTCGGCGACGTGTAGATTGGTTCCCTCCTGCAATCGCAGACCGCAGGAGTAGATGGTGGTCAGACAGACTTTGTAGCGCTCAAGTCTGATGAACGAGAGAATCCGGCGCACCTCTTCGAGGCTCAGAATAACGGGCAGCTTCTTCTCCCGCGGCGCGCGCAGGATGCCGAAGATGGACCATTTGCGGTTGAGCGTTCGTTCGTAGAAAAACTTGATGCCGCAGATGGCGATGGTTGAAGTGTTGCGCGAGTAATGCTTGACGTTTTTGATGTAGAGGAAGTACTGACGCAGCTCTTCCTCCGTTATCAAGTCCGGTGACTTGTGATAATGTTCGCTCAGTTGGCGCACTGCTCGGACGTAACTCTCTTGAGTGCGTTCGGACAGGCCGCGCAGCTGAAGACACTCGATCATTCTCTTTCGTAATTCTGTCACGGCTATCACCTCCAGATAGAAATTGAAACCATCCATCCGGAAGTGTAGCCGCTAGAGGACTCGCGATTGAGAATGATCGAGCTATTCTAAAGAGACGTGTCTTATCTGCGCGCAGCGCTTAGTTCAACACCATTGTTGAAGCTGATGTTTGAAATCGCTGAATCGATCTGCGTAGTCAAATCCTGCGAGACTTTGATGGCACGGCTTGAGCCGCTAAAGTTTGAGACTCCGATTTGACCAGTCGGGTTGACACCAATCGCTCGCACTACGTATTCGCTGTCGAACAGGTCGTTTAATCCGCTGGGTGCGAAGACCTCATGAATCGGACCTTCGTCAACAAACGACTGTTGATTGCCTGCGACATAAACCACGTGGCGATATCC
>JALZOO010000621.1 GCA_030913905.1 Acidobacteriota bacterium | reverse complement strand
TCAGGTTCTGCTCCGCCAGTTGAGAGTCCCAATTCATTAGTTCCACCAACAAACGTTTGGCCGGTAAAGTAAACCTGCGTGCCCCTCATTGACATGATCCTTTGCGCGGAAGGGAACGTGCCCGAAGTTGTCCCGGGACGGAAGCGAAACATGTCCCAGAGCGCCACCTGCGCGGTGCTGCCTTCGCCTGAGTTGGATGTGAACCCTAAGGCATGACCGATCTCATGAGCGGCCACGCCCACAAAATCTATCTTGCCAGGATCGATGCCATCGTCCGGATTGAAGTCAAAGGCAAAAGTCTTATTGAAGGAGATGGTGGCTACAACCGTATCGGGCTCCGGAGACAGAAAACCCAGCGTTTGCGATAGAGATCGAGATATCGCTATTACAGAACCATCACCCGTGTCTGTGGGAATGACCGAAGCAGGCAGAGAGTTGTAGATACCTAATTCCGTGACGGGATCTGAAGCACTGCCAATGAGTTTGGCGCGCACTGAAGGATAATAGTCGGAGATGCTTCCTGAGCTCGTAGACCCGAGGATGTCTGAAGGAAAGGCGGTGCCGTTGGCGCGGTTCGAGCCGTAATCAATTTTCATACTCACTGTTACGGGCGACTTGATTCTCGCAGTCCATACTGCAGCCGCTCGTTCAAAAGCAGCGATGACCGTAGCTTTATCAGGATCGCTCTGCAGCTGGGAGAGAGCTAAGAGATTAATCGTTAATCCGGTGGAGGAATTTTCACCGCCGCTGATGGCCGCCTGGCTCTGGGAGGACGATTTCAAAAGTTCTTTAACCCGAATTCCTTTGTCGCCCCTTCTTGGCAACGTAGAAGGAACTTCAGCCGCAGTAGCCCTACGACATGTTGAAACGCCATTAACCATCTCGATGATGAAACTATCAATACCCCCTGTTTGGGCCTTGGAACTAGATTGTTCCCCGCTATCCTGAACCAGCGCGGCAGCGGTAGACGCAGGATCATAGGAAGCCCTAACCGCAGATGGGGACCTGGCAGTGAGAGGCGCAACGAAAAGTAGAACTGAAAGTGCCGCTCCAATACACCTCTGTACTTTTACGAGTTGCGAGCGATTCTGAAACGAAAAAAGGGGGATAAACACACCTAATACTCCTAATTACAACTTCTGCGCTGCTTGCTCGAATTGTTCCTTTATTGGCCTAAGGTCAAGGACTGCTTTGGCGCCACAGTTTAGCAAATATACCTGCGAATTGACGATCCGTTGTCGTCAATCGATCGCTCATAAGGTGGCTTTCTGGGCCCGACATCAGATGAGTGAAGTCCGTGTGAAGATGCTTAAGCAGTCAGCAAAAACCAGAGAATATGTCCCCAAGGTGAACTCTCGATTTTCTCGTTAAATGAGGCCATCGGTCGCAAAAAAATTCGGAAAAGACTCAGCAGCTACCAAAGAAAAGCCCATCAAGCAATTCATGCGCTTGATGGGCCTCTCAGTTCAATGTGCCGAAATGATCGGAGCGTGCCGCCCTCTTCCGGCCTGAAGGTTAGTTCGGCTCGGCTAATAGTTCCTCGCGCCGAAGCGCAGTTGATACTCCGTGGAATATACAAACCCGCCGATCATGTCGTAGATGTATGTCTCCGGGTTCGCCTCAATTTCCTGACGAGTCGCCGGAAGTCGATTCATCCAGTAGCCAAAGCCGCCCGAATCCGGGTCCCGGCGCAAATAGCCGAAGTACTGCATCGAGATAAACGCCTCTTTGAAGTACTTATCAAAAACAGGCTGGCTCTCAGCCACTTGCCTGACGACGCTCGCTCGCGTTTCGCCGCCATTCAGGGCCGCAACTAAAGCAAGACGGTCGAGGCTGACACCTGCCGTATCCACTAACCGATTGACGAAGTCGGTGTTTGAAAGGGCGTCATATAGAGCTCGGAACTCAATTCTCGTCACCCAGCGATCCGTGAATTCGATTCGCTTCGCTTCTTCTTCACTATCGTTCTGTCCCATGCTGGCCATGTCGGGGATAAACTCCGCGTAGGTCGGCCGCCGTCCCAGGCTGGCACTGTAGAAGCGATAGATAAAGTAGCCTTTCCGCAGCAGGAACTCGTTGGAATAGAAAAACCCTGCCGAAACCCTCTTTCGTTCGGATACCATGGAGCACTGTGGGTCTGCTGAACAGGCCTGTAATCTGCCTAACCAATAGGTGAACCCACCGTTATCCGGCTCGCGGCTGAGAAAGTCGAGGTACTGCTGTCGCACGTAAACCTCGTGAGTATCTATAGGATTGTTTTGCGTGACAACCAGATCGTTGTCCACGATAGTAACGGTCGCCGTTACTTCAGCGCCCAGGTTTGCACCCACTGGGTTTCGCAATGAGATCGTGAAAGTTTCAACGCCCTCGAAGTGTGTATCGTCGAGAATGGGAATATTGATATTGGCCGAACTTTGACCCGCGTCAAACCTCACAGTACCGACGCTCGTCTGGTAATCACAACGCTCTGACGCTACACCCGTAGGAGGATCTTCACACTTCTGTGGGCCACTGTTGTCCCAGGTGAAGTATTCCACTGACGCGGCTTCCTGAATTCCGGAACGTGTGATCGTAACGACACTCCTCGCTGACTGCTCGCTGACGCTGTAAGTTGAAGTGCTTAGCTGAACTGTAGCTGCTTGAGGCGTTGGAGTTGGAGTGGGTGTTGGAGTGGGTGTGGGCGTTGGTGTTGGAGTGGGAGTCGGCGTCGGCGTGGGCGTCGGTTCTGGCGCGTTAACAAACCAGCCGATGTCTGCAAATAGAGACGCCGTCAAATCGTGAGGCACTGTTACGTTGTGAGTCAGACTACTGTTGATGTTGGGCTCCATCACCTGATTTGGCGAGGCGGAGCGGTCCCAGTGGGAAACGGAAGAGCCAGCTTGCACGGGATTGGGTGAATACATCTGAGGACGTCCCTGCGCATCTCTTCCAGCAGTCAACACGCCGGCAGAATCACTACTACCACGCGGGCCAACCCAGACGAGGTTACCTGTGTTTATGGCGGATGCGAGTCGCTCGGCATCGTTCATTTGCACCCAGGTTTTTCCGGTGGTGCTGTCATAAAGAAATCGATCATAGACGCTTGGGAACCCCTGCATTTGCGCACCGGTTGTCGAGCTATTGGTGAATGTCTGAAATCCCAAGCCATGGGAGAACTCATGCAGGACCACAGTGACCAGGTTGATATTCGTTCCGTGATTGGTGTCGAGGCCCAGGTACCATTCCCTGCCCTCCAAACAACCTGAACCACCAATCCCGACGTTAAAACGCGCCTTAATTTCGGCGTTGGCGGGATCAAGATCAACCCCGGCTAAGGAGTTGGCGAGCGCGGAGCCATACCAGGTGTTGCTAATCGGTGCGCCCGGGAAGTTACGCCAGATGCCCTGGGTTCCGGAAGAACCGAGCACACCTGAAGAGGAATCACACGTTAGGTTTTCCCAGGTTGCGAGAACGCGTATGGGCGGTCCGCTGTTAAGAGTTGAACCCCAAATTCCGGCAGCATATTGAAGAGCAATTAGACGTTGCTGGCCCAGGGTGGTGCCATTGTTTCCGCCTACCGGCGCAACCGGAGTTGGATCGTTGAAACCAACGCCCGCTGAGTCACCGTTTTGAATAACGATATTCGCCGAGCCGGAGGCAGCAGAACTGGTGAGCGCGATCAGGATGATCGCAAACGCTATAAAGGGTAGTTTGGCGAGGAGGCGGCTCATCATCGATCTTCGCTCCTTCCGGGCGTGACTGGGGTGTCGCCTCGGTTCTCAATCAGCTTGGGATCGATTCCGAAAAACGCACCCGCGGCAACCGGGTTATCAACACACGATTGCGCTACGCTGCCGTTGGAGTTCACCCGCGCGACAGTCACGTTCTGAAAGTGGTCGGCGAGGTTAACGGAAACAGAGCCGTCGGCGTGGTGAACCTCAACTAATCCTTCAGTCGATTGGTTGACCAACTGCCCCAGGCCACCTGCTAACTTCTGAGCGTCCTCGGGACTCCGTTTCTGTACCTGGTCGTCCTGGATCTGAAAGTGAACATCCTTCGCGGCGGCATTTGGCGCCAAGCCGGCATTGGCCGTTTTGGCCTCCACCGAGCTCGCCTGATTGGTCGATAATTTTTGTCTGGAGACTACCGTTATTGCGCCAACAGCAAGAACGGCGACCGCAACAACGAGGGAAGTGAAAGAGATGCGAGGGAGTTTCCGTCCGGAACTCCGCGGCGGGTTGAGATGTTTGCCCACAGTTTTCTCCTGTCGAATTCCTATTTCTTAAATTTGTTGAGGGGGTACTACCGGGGCAAGCTATGAGTGCAGAAGCTGCGAGTTAATTCTAGGAATCAGATTCGCGGTACCGGTCAAAATGCCTGGGTGCTGTCACACCAAAGCAATTTGAATGATATAACAACTTCGTTGTGATTAACAGCGTTTTTTTATTGCCAACAGGGTGGATCTGTCGTCGGGCGGTGATTCTGGGCGAGATTTAGCGGAAACGTTGACCGATTTGCTCAGTGCCGAAGGCGCCGATGCCGTTGAGACGGAAGCCGAAAAGCAGCCGGTTTTCCTGCCGTACACCCACATTGAAGGTGTAGTTCTGGACCGTAATTGCACAGCAATCCCAGCTATAACCCAAGGTGGCTGTCGAGCTGATTAGTGAACTTCTGCCCTTCCCGGGTCGGTCCTGAAAGTCGAAGAAGAAGGAGGCGCCGCCAAATAACCCGCGCTCGCGGTTGCCGATGAAGATTGAAGGGCTGTATTGCGAGCCGCGCACTGTGCCTGGCTCCAGGCCGCGCGCGTCAGCAAAACGAGCGAGACTCGGAACCAACTCAACGGCCCGAGTGTAGTAGAAGCTTTGAAAGGCCTGGATCAGCGGCCGGTTTATTCCGAAGCTGGTGGAGATGGCACGAATACCCCCGCCGCGCGTATCAAGGTCAGTGCGCAGATCAAGAAACAGATCAGCACGAGGACGGTAGCGGGCGTCGATGTTCAAAGGCGAGAACCGGCGGGGGACGCCGCCGTAACTGAAACCGGAAAACGTGTTGATGGGATAGAACTGGTTCCGTTGATTTGGTACCAGCGCGCCTCCGAAAAAGCGATCAAAGAAGTATTTTCCCCGGACGGTTATGGTCAATGCCTCATAAGGCTGACTTGAGAGGGACGCCTTGTCTCCGGCTTTCGCAGCCTTCACCGCTGCACTACTGACATTCTCAGTTGAGCGGCGCGTGAAGAAGCGATTTGAAATCCCAAACTCAATTTCATTAGTGTCGGCAACAGCGTCTGTGTAATCGAACCTGATGATTTGACTGAAATTATCAACACCGGTAATTCGCCGGTACGTTATGTAAGGCTCAATCACGTGCCGGAAGAAGAACGCACCCTTCCGGTGAAAATCCTTAGCCAGAGCAGGCGGTCGAAGATCTATTTCAAACTCACCGTAGCTGCGCGTGATATTGCGACTCAGTATGGCTCGATTAACCGGATCAATGGAGTTTGAGTAAAACGTTACTCGTCCCGCGGCCGAAGCCGTTAGTGAAATGCCGAAAAAGTAGAGTGGCAATTGGATTCGTGGATGGAAATCCAGTCGTTGGACGAGTGACGGCGAGATGATCGGGTCGCCACCAACCTCGCTTCTAAAAGAATCTAAATCCTCTACCGTTTCTTTTCTACTGACACCGTCGGCACTTGCCTCGAAGGAAAAGTACAGTGGAAGACTTTTCAAGAAACCAATCGGCGAGCCACGCTTTTCGATCGACACACTGGGAAGTTCTCGAATTCGAATTCGCGCGTTTGGCAACGACGTCACTTGCGAACGCGCCAGCAAGTTAAAGCTATAGTCGTTATGATCCTTGTTTACGAAAACCTGCGATCGTTCTTCCGGGGAAATTGCCTGCTGGATGCTGTCGGAAAACACCTGGCGGTAAGATAGGTTTGAAGTGATGTTAACATCCGCGGCCGCGATGAATCCGTTCGGAAAGTAATGGACGCCTTCAGCATATAGACTTGAGCCGCCCTGATCCGGATTTTCGGCATCCGCCGCGTGGCCGAACATCCGATCCTTCACCACGTAGAACCCGGCATTGAGAAATGAGCGAGAGTTGGCGCGGGTGCGCAAGTCGGCGCCAAAGCCAATCCCTCGAGACGCGTAGATGTCACTTCGGAGAGTGACGTCAGCAGAGCGGCCGAGAGTCTGAAAGTAAGCGTTCGAGATGCGAAAACCTTTGGCTCCAGAACCGCCGGCCGTAGGCGTCAGGAAACCCGATGCGCGATCACGTTGCTTGATTGAAACAGACGCATAAGGAAGATAAATAATCGGCACGCCCTTCACCCGCAGGTTAGGCGCGTAAACCCGAACGCGATCTCCGGTCCTGATCTTGGCGCGCTTTGCATGGAAGCTCCATTTCGGCACGTCTTCATCACACGCAGTAACCTGGACGTTTGTCGCCACGATTGTGTCGAGACTTACTTTTTCGACGCGGTCGGCGGTGAAATATATTCTGGTGCCGTCCTGGGTTTGATTTGTGAATCCGGTGGAATTGAGAAAGAACCCGGTCTTCGTACGGTAATTCCACTCTGCGTGAGAGCCGGTGATTCGCTGCTGATCGGCCTGATCAAAAACTACATTGCCTTCTGCTACGACTTTGTTCGTGCCTTCATAGACCGTTACTTTGTCCGCCTGCAAACGATATGTGCCAATGCGCGCGTCAACGTTCCCCTCATGAACGACAACGCGCGCGTTCTCCGGTCCGGAAATGGTCTGCTTACCTGAATCGACGGTTAGCGAATCGGTGGTTGCAGTCGGTTGACCCTGGCCGCGCGACGCTGGCTGACGAATTGGCTGGTCTTGAGTTAATGGATTGACATTAGGCGTGTCGGTCATCGGGTTCGTGACCTTACGATCGACAGGGTTTGTTTGTTGAGCTGCGGCGGAGGGTGAGAGGACACCTATCGCTGCGCTCGCGAGGGCAAACAGAATAAGAGTGGCTATACCGCTGGAACGAAATGCGATCCGCAAAAGAGAGTGAAGACCTCCACGGCCATGCGGCTAAATTTGCACTGGCCGCGATTGGCGTGCGCAGCTTTCCTAAAACGCAAGAATGCTAGCATGAAAAACCAGTGGGCAGTGAGCGGTGGGCAGTAGACCGGGGCAGGAGGGCAGTCAGCAGTACAGGAAAGCAGTAGCTAGATAAATGCTCCTATCGTTTTAACTCAACGATGGTTGATACACTTGGTGCATACTGCTCACCGCTCACTGCTCACTCGTTCTGCTATCATGCGGCGCGTGTCTGCAAACTTTCGAATCATGATTGTCGCGGGAGAACCTTCCGGCGACGCGCATGCAGCGGCACTTGTTCACGCGCTCCGGCGTGTAAGGCCTGACGTGGATTTCGAACTCTTCGGTTCCACCGGTCCTCTTTTGAGGGCAGCCGGTGTCGATTCGATCATTGATTCAGACGATCTTGCCATTCTGGGACTACTGGAAGTCGGACGCGCCTTACCAAAGTTTTTGAGAGCTCTCAAACAACTAAAGCAGGCGGCGGTGGAACGAAAAGCTGATGTCGTCATTCTCGTAGACTGGCCTGAGTTCAACTTGAAACTTGCCCGCGCGCTTCACCGGCGTGGTCTAAAAATCATTTACTACATCAGCCCTCAATTATGGGCGTGGCGTCCGCGCCGGGCGAAGATCATCGCGCGAGAGGTAGACCTGCTGCTTTCGATTCTGCCGTTCGAAAAAGATTGGTATGCAGAGCATGGGATTGAACACGTGGAATTTGTGGGCCACCCGCTCGCCGGCGAGGTTTACGCTCGCCACGATCGCGCGGAGTTTTGCCGGCAGACCAGGCTCGATCCTACGCTGCCGATAATCTCGCTGCTGCCGGGCAGCCGCCGCAAAGAACTTGAGCGCATACTGCCACCGATGCTCGAGGCCGCAGCGCTTATTTCTGCACGCCGTCCCGAGGTTCAATTCGTCGTTGTAGTCGCGCCGGGCCGTTCATCGGATGAGGTCAGAGATATTGTGAGGGCGCAGCGTGCCGCGCCTCTTCCTTTACCGTCATGTCTCCACATCGTCGCCGGCCAATCTCGTGAAGCTCTCGCTGCCTCAGACGCGGCCGCGATTGCCAGTGGCACCGCGACACTGGAGGCCAGTTTGCTCGAGACACCAATGGTGATCGTCTACAAGGAGTCAACTATCAACTGGCACACGCTCGGACGTTTGATAACTACGGATCATTATGGGCTGGTGAACCTGATAGCCGGAGAACGCGTGTCTACTGAGCTAATGCAGGATGATTTGAACGGCGAGCGTTTAGCAAACGAACTGTTGCTGTTGCTGGATAAGAAGCGGAACGAAGCTGCGCGTAAACGTTTGCGGGAGGTCGCTCAACAACTTGGGGAGGGTGGCGCTTCTGAGCGCGCTGCCGAACACGTTATTAATGCGCTCTGTAGATGGAACGAACCGCACAAACTGACTGCCCCAACCACTGCCTGACTATCGATTCAATCCTTCTTCGTCAGTTCGTCTAACTGCCTTTTTAGTTCCTTAATCTCTTCCCGCATTTGCGGCAAGCGGCCCAGGTGTGCATTCAGCCGTTTGTAGTCATCGAGTGGTTGAATAGGAATTCCCCACCAAACTCCCGGCCGCACAATTTTGCCCGGCAGTACTCCAGCTTTTGAGCCTATTACTGCTCCGCTCTGCACGTGTATGTGGTCTCCAAATCCGACCTGTCCTCCAATAACAACGTCATCCTCAATCGTGACGCTGCCGCTGATTCCCGTCTGCGCTGCAATAATCACACGCTCGCCGATGTTGCAGTTGTGGCCTACGTGCACCAGGTTGTCGATCTTGGTTCCGCGTCCGATTCGCGTTTGGCCCAGGGCCGCACGGTCCACACAGGTGTGCGCACCCAGCTCCACATCGTCTTCAATAACGACAGTTCCCCTTTGCGGAAACTTCTCATAGCTCATCTCGTCGCGCACGTACCCAAAGCCGTCGGCCCCGATGCAAACACCGGCATGAAGTATGACGCGGTTCCCAATCGAAATGTAATCGTAAAGTACGACTCCGGGATGAAGCACACAATCGTTGCCGACGCTTACGTGATCGCCGATAGTTACACCAGCCTCGATACGCGTTCCGCCCGCGATGCGCGTCCCTTCGCCAACAGAGACGTGTGGTCCGATGTAAACCGTAAGATCGATGTTCGCGCTCTCCGCAATCACGGCGGTAGGGTGTACGTAAGGTTCGCGGTGTTTCTGCGGGTGAAGCAGCTTGGAAACTAACGCGAACGCTAGCTTGGGCTTCGCAACTTCGATCAGCGTTGCCGACGGTTTCTCGGTTATTGGAGAGCCGGAAGTGTAAGTCTGAGGAACAAGCAGACAGGAGGCGCCGCTGATGTTTGCGGCTGGAAAGAACTTCTCGTCTTCGACGTAAGCGATTTCACCAGGCCCGGCAAGATCGAGACCGGCTACTCGCTCAATTGGGATACTTCCCTCCCCGACCAGACGACCACCAACATGGGCCGCCAAATCGGAGGCTGTGAAGTTTCGCGTTTCCGTCATTCTTAGTGTTATGCCGAGATCTGAAACGAACCCCTCGGCCGCGTGATAGTACACTTTTCCTCACGGCATATGAATCCACTCAATTTGGAAAGCGGAATTTGCCGCAGCTTGACAGAGTTGAATCCACATCAATCAGTGACTTACTTAACTGAGCCAAGAGAAGGCCGACTCGAACCGTTTGTGCTGAAAAACGCCGAAAATCGCGTATGTCTTAGCTGTTTTGCCTTGCCTTGCCCCGACAGACCAACTATCATGACGCGGTTGAAAATAGTGCTGGTTAAGATGTGGTAATCACAGCAGTTATTCAAGATTATCTTTGCTTTTATTGACACAGGCGGGCACTACCCTTACGGATCCGCCACAGGAGAAAATTTTCATTGTTTAGCGACCAGTTTAGACGTGGAGAATCAGAAAAGGGAAAGCTTGCTGGAGTAAAGGGCTCTAAGCTGCTCTCCAATCTTTCCGGTGTTGCCTGGAAAGCATTTCAATCAGTCAACAAACGACTTCCGGAAGGCGAAGCTATTCGCCCAACCTGGGCGCCTGGGCCATTGCTCAAGTCTTACGAGCGAAGTGCCCCGCCGCTTGGTTTCCCACGAGAGACTGACAGCCTCTGTCCCACTTGTGTAAAGGAAGTTCGCACTGCAGTCATATCCGGTGAAACACCGCTCGAGACCTTGATGTATGAACATCCGGGCGAAATCAAGGCGCAGATAGTTGAAGAAAACGGTCAGGTGGTAATGCGGAAGACCTGTCCGAAGCATGGCGAGTTTGTTGACGTCATGGCAACTGATCCGGCTTTCCTGGAGCGCATCGAATCATTGTTCTTCGGCCGTGACTTTCGTGTCGCGGAAGACGCCTCGGTCCACCATCATGGAACCTCTAACATTAAGTTTGGCCGGGGCGCAGTGTTGACTGTGGACCTGACTAACCGCTGCAACATGATGTGCAACCCATGCTTCATGGATGCCAACCAGGTTGGTTACGTTCACGAGCCGACTTTCGAAGACACGAAAGCGATTCTCGATCGCGCGGTTTCATTCAAACCAAAGCGCCAGATCATCATCCTGTTCTCCGGTGGCGAACCTACGCTTTCGCCGTATTACCTGGAAGCCGTCGCCTACGCCAAGAAGATCGGCTTCTATCGAATTCTCGCGGCCACAAACGGTATTCGTTTCGCCGAGGACATTGAGTTTTGTAAGGCCGCAAAGGCGGCGGGCCAACATGGAGTTTATTTGCAGTTCGACGGTGTAAGCGAAGAGAAAAACAAGCATCGCGGCGTCGGTAATCTTTTCGATGTGAAGCTGCGAGCGATCGAGAATCTCGCGAGTGTCGGAATCAAAGTCACGCTGGTTACGACCATCGTCAATACCATCAACAACGATGGTATCGGTCAGATTATTGAATTTGCGGCAAAGAATATCGACAAGGTTCAGACTATTGCTTTCCAGCCGGTTTCCTTCACCGGTCGCGACGAAGACGTCTCAGATGAGATGCGTATTCGCCAGCGCTATACGCTGGCCGGCATGACTCACGATCTGAAGGATCAACTTGGCGGACAACTGCAGCCGTTGCGCGACTGGTTTCCACTTTCGTCCTACTCCGCTTTCACCAGCGTTATGGATATGTTGCAAGGCGCTGATGCGCCGTGGGGCTGGTCGTCCTGCAATTGCCATCCAAATTGCGGCATCTTTACGTTGATGGTCGTAAATCGGCACACTGGCGAATTCACTTCGCTGTTTGAGTTCTTCGATTACGAGCAATTCATGAAAGACATCGCGACGATCACCGATACGGCGCGAGGCAGGAAGCTTTCCTACGCGCAGCTTGGCATGGCGATCCTGCGAAACTTTGACGCAGATCGCGCGCCGGAAGGATTTCCGATTTCACAGATTCTGAATTTGTTCAAACCTTCGTCAACAAATTCCAGTTCCGATCGCAATGATCGAATGAAAACTGAAAAGGCCGAAGATCCGAATGACACGTGGCGCGTGCTGTGTGTCGAAGGCATGTGGTTTCAGGACCTGTTCAACTATGACTTCCGCCGCACCGAAATGTGCGTGATACCCTACGGAACGCAGGAAGGCGAAATATCGTTCTGCGCTTACAACACGGGTGTGGGCTGGCGTCAAATTATCGAGAACATGCACAAGACAGCAAACCTCGCGGACTGGTATACGGAACACGAACGTCATCCGGTCTATGCCGCCGGTCACGACGTTCCAAACATTCCCAAGAGGCATTCGTTAAGCCTGCCGATCATCCAGGCGGTGTTAGCAGAGGACGCTGACGAGAAGCCGGTTAGTGTCACGCCGTATCTGATCGAGGAAGAAGAAACCGTACAAGTCTGATGTTCTAAAACGAGGGCATTCGCTCGCCGCTGTTTCTCACCAGCGCGCCCTCTCGTTTTCAATCTGCTCAAAGGAAGTTCCCCCATGAGAAAAGCAATTGCGCTGATTCTTGTGTTGATCCTGACAACGCTTTCGCTGGCTACTCCAAACGTCCAGTATCCTCCGCCGTACCAGGGCCAAACCTCGGAACTCACGAATAAAGACGTGCTCGAAATGGTCAACTCAGGATTGGCCACGGAGATCATTATTGCCAAAATAAAGAGCTCGCCTTCGAAGTTTGACACCAGCGCGGCGACGCTGGGGGAATTAAAAGCGGCGAAGGTCCCTGACGCAGTGATTATGGCGATGGTGCACGGCCCATCCGCTTCACCTGCCCCAGCCGCGGAAATGGAAGTCAATGTACCGGATGGTACGGAGATAGAAGTTCTATTGAAGAACACACTTTCGGGGCAGGAAGCAAAGATCGGCGACATCGTAGACTTCACTGTCGTGCGAGCCGTGCAGGTAAACGGAGTGACGATTTTCGAACGCGATGCATCGGCACGCGCGAGAGTAACCACAGCAAAGAAGGCAGGACGTTGGGGCAAGGCCGGAAAACTGGAATGGGCAATGCAGGACGTGCAAGCAGCAGATGCCCAACGAATTCCCGCGCGTTTTACGAAGCGAGAGCTTGGCGACAGTAAGGGAGGAACTGTGGCTGTGGCAGCTGTAGCTACTACCGTATTCCTGGGGCCGTTCGGCTTGCTGTGGGGGTTGAAAAAAGGCAGACCTGCAATCATTCCTGCGGGCAATCGCTACAGTGTCTTCGTGCATGGTGACACGAAAATAAAAGGAAAGGCTCTTGCCGCGACCCAATAGCTCTTGTAGACAAGATGGTCTTGTAAAAAGAGGCGACCCCTCGGCAGTCGCCTCTTTCATTTGTTCGGAACTACCGATTGGTACTTTGACGAACCTTCGCGGTGAGCACGTTTGGTGCCATGCTGTGAAAATGCCGCAGCGGG
>JALZOO010000227.1 GCA_030913905.1 Acidobacteriota bacterium | reverse complement strand
GGGCCGCCGTAATGCTGCAACTCGCGGTGTAGTCATAAGTGCCGAAGTGGGCCGCCACACATCGACCGCGAGCCGCCGCCAGGAGCAGTGGCAGATTAATCTCGCCACTAGCGTTGATGATCGATTGCGTAGTTTCGATCATCATCTCCAGTTTCAAAGAGCCGGCGGCTAATCCAGTCTGCTTTTCCAGTAGCTCGAAAATATCCGCCAGCGCACCCACCTGCTCAGGAACGGTAATCTTCGGGAGTGTTACCACAAAATTATCAGGCAGCCGTCCGCCGGACTTTTCCACCAGGGTGGACACGAAAATATCCAGCGTGCGTATGCTGCGTTCGCGCAACTCTTCATTGAACGGCTTGATGCGTATTCCGATGAATGGGGGCAGCGTTTCGCCGTCGATCCCCAACGCCACTTCGCTCGCCGCCGCGGCCGCATGTCCGTCTTCTTCAGCATCAGGCCGATTACCGTAGCCGTCTTCGAAATCGATCCGAAAATCCTCCACCGGCTCGCGGCGAAGTTTTTCCGTGACCCGTGTGTAGATTGAATGCGCCAGCCACGCCGATTTGTTGTCCGCGCGGACCTCGTGGGGGGAATCGTCGAGCCGCCCAATCAAGTCTGGCAACTCTCCGTTGTCTTCGAGTGAGTCAGGCAGTTGCTCCGCGCCTGGAAGGCCAATCGCTTTCGCGAAAGTTAGAAAATCCGGAGCAAACTGGTCTAACGAACGGCGCGCGAGTCCGCCCAGTCGGCCGGCGGAATCCGACTTGAAGAGATGTGCACCGCCATAAACCGTGTGCACCGGCTGGCGGCGTCCCGTTTCTCCTGGATATTTCGAGGCAAAGTCGGTGTTTGCCTGATTAAGCCTGGCAGAGAGATCGCGAAGTGACTCTTCGGTTAGAGAGTTTTTCATCGTGTCATTTTGTTTGGGAGTTGATTAACGGGAAGATTCTACCCGATACAGACGATCCACGGAACCACACGAAAACGCGTTAGTGTAATTCCGTGAAATTTTGTGGATCCTCTAGCTTCTCTATCACGCACCAATCGACTTGGGGCTCTGGCTTCAGAAAGCATTCTCGTCGATGTAGCACCAGCGCCAGTCTTCTCCCGGCTCGAACGACTGAATTATCGGGTGTCCACTCTGGTGAAAATGTTTTGTCGCGTGCCGGTTGGGAGAGGAGTCGCAGCAACCCACGTGGCCGCACGTCAGACACAAGCGTAGGTGAAGCCACGCAGAACCGATTCGTAAACAGTCCTCGCAACCATCGGCACTGGGAACAACGTCGCGAATCGACGTGACATGAGGATCAGGTATTTCGGCTCCCAGCCCGATAGCATTTTGTTCAGTCATCAGTGTTGCACCTATCCTTTGTATTCTGCGTAGCCGCAACGCTTCCCTCAAAATCATGGGCCAGGTCGAGTTGGGCTTGGCCGCCGGATGTGAGGCGGTGGCTCTGCCCCGCCGTAGCGGTGCTTATGAACTCTTGGGCTGTGCCCTTCGTGCGGCCTTCGGCCCAATAGATCGGAAGGGCAAGCCCAAACCAGGGGCATAGCCCCGGAAACGATCTACGTGCTCGGCGGGGCATAGCCACCGCCGCACATCCGGCACCGAAGCCGAACGTTCAGAAGACGCGTATCGAAGGGGCCTTAGGTCTCGTATCGAGCAAACACTGTCTGGCGATAGTTCGCGGCGGCGTTTGCACACACGGATCAGTGGGCCGGATGAGATTGAGATCGCTGGCCACGCCGTTCGCCTGCAGTGCGAGAAGTATGCGCGTCGCCAAACACTGATGACCTGGTACGTTCGGATGTACTGAGCCAGGCGAGAATATGCAGTCTCCGAATGAAGTTTCTCGACACCTGGAAGTACCTTGCACCTCGCGAGCCTTATCGAACGTGTTTACCCATGCCTGGTCTCCGGCACAATATCCATGTCTGAGAAAACTTGATTCGATGCCACCCACATAAACCCATCGATGTGTTTCGGCGGCTCTGCGGACTTCGCAGTTGAGGTTGTTAATCACCGTATCGGATGCCCACTCCGCCTCGTCTGCGGTAATTCTTTCAAGCAGATCCTTTTTGGGAGCCTCATCGCAGTATTTGGCTTCAGCATCCCGCACCAGGTCCGGGTACTCAGTAATGAAAACTTTCGGCGTCGGGAAGATTTTTCCTAGTGCGTCTCGCAGTTCAACAAAACCGTCCGGCAAACTCTCCAATCCGCTCATGAACAACTCTTTCGTGCGCTCTTTTTCCTGAGTGTGTTTATAC
>JALZOO010000192.1 GCA_030913905.1 Acidobacteriota bacterium | reverse complement strand
CTAAATCCGTTAGCCCAGTCTCATCGTGCAAATTCTTCAAGATGTGAAAGCCGACTTCTTCTAAACGGAGCTGCAGGCTCGCGGCGATGTCGTGCTCTCGTTCGGTTAAGGGCGTGCCCGGTTGGCGCGCAGGTCCAAACGTGCGGGCAAACTCGTCGGAGAAGATGCGGCCAATCATGGGTGAGCCCTGGTCCCAGGTCATGTCGACACCTTCAGAATGATGGCGAAAGTAGTCCAGATCTAATTTGAACCTGCCGCCGGCTTCAGTTCGAATGATGTCGCGAAACTGATCGATGAAAGTCGGACGACCGTACGGCGCCAGGCCCATGACCTTTCCTTCGTCGCCGTAGTAAGGAAACCCGAGAAACTGGGTCGTTGCCGTATAAACAATACCGGTCGAGTGTGGAAACTCTACCTGGTCCAGGACCTTGATGGAGTTCCCTTCTCCGACGCCCCACATCGTCGAGATGAAATCACCGAAGCCATCGATTGATAACAGTGCCGCACGGTCAAACGGCGAAACGTAAAACGAACTTGCCAGGTGTGCACGGTGGTGTTCGATGTTGTGAAACTGGGCGCCCAAAGCGCTCTTCGGAACGTTTAGCACACGGGCCAGGTCATCCTTCAAGTCGCGAATTTTTGCCGCGTTTCCGAGCCGGTTCTTTATCTGGCGGAAGATTCCGGATCGACCGTTGCCGTTGCCGGGCTTTAAGTCCTGAGTGCCTTCCAAGTCCTGAGTGCTCTCTAAGTCCTGAGTGCGGTCCAAGTCCTGAGTGCTGAGTCCTGAGTCCTGAGCAACGACCGCAACTTCGCTTTCTGCTTTCTGCCCACCGCCCACTGCCCACTGCCCACTGCTCTTCGCCGCCCTCGTCGCCGCAAACAAAACCTTCTTGTGCAGGTGCGCGGAAGGATCTCTCGAGACGCCGATATGTGCGACGGACTCGATGCCGATGCCTGCAGCCTTCAGGCAGTAGCGCACCGACTCCGACGGAAAGCCGGCGCAATGCTTGACGCGGTTGAATCGCTCTTCTTCAACGGCCGCGACGATTTGCCCGTCCTTGATCAGCGCCGCCGCAGCGTCGCCGTGATATGCATTGATTCCTAATATGTACATTGAACTATGTTCTTGGTGTCAGGTACTGAACGGTGAACAACCAACGATCCACGAAATCACACGAACCAACACGAAACATCTTTGGTGTGTTTTCGTGTATTTCGTGGATCGTTCCCTTCGGTCTCGCAAAACACTGCGCTGTGAATTGTGTGCGACCGATTCTCAAAATCCGCATTCCGAAATCCGCAATCCGAAATTCCTACAGGTGCTTTCTGGTCCATTCGTTCAAGACATACAAACTCCAGGGCCGCGACCAACTTGTCTTACGGTCCAAATAACTCCGCCATATCCCTCTCGCCTCATCACCGTTGATACTATTAGCCAACGCCGGCGATAGATGGGAAAACCCGTCATCGATCGACTCTTTCAACGGACCACGCAACCACTCGGCCCATGGGAAAGTAAACCCGCGCTTGGTCTGATTAACCACTTCTGCCGGCAACAAATCCTGAAGGGCCGCCACCAGCAAAGCTTTGGGCGTGCCTTTACTGACTTTGATTTCCTGCGGCAACTGCGTGACAAACTCAACCAGGGGATGATCGAGAAATGGCACGCGAACCTCGAGCGAGTGGGCCATACTCATGAAATCCGTATCACGCAGCAACGTGTTCACCAGGTAAGAACCAGCCTCCATGCAGGACACCGCGGCAAAGGAGTCAAGCGTCCGCGCCTGCGCTGCGCTCGCCGCCAACCAGTCCCACCACGGACGAGCATGCCCGTTGTTCGTTTCTGGGAGCAATTCGGAAACCTGCGATGGTGTGAAGAGGTTGCGTCCAAAGTAAAACGGATCCGGCAAAGACTTTGGTGTATTCCAAAGTGCCGAGAGCTTTCTGGCAACATCGCCGCCCACTAAACCTCCGCGCGCATTTCCTACCGCAGTCACCACGCTTGCAGTCGCCGCTTTCAGGCCGGCCGGAACGTGACTTCCCGCCCAGGCCATGCGCTGATACTGAGCGGTCCGGGAAAACGTGTTGTATCCACCAAACACTTCGTCACCGCCAAGTCCCGACAGGGCGACTTTCAAACCCGCTTGCCTGGCACTCCACGACACGAAGTAGGTGTTGATGCCGTCCATGGTCGGTTGGTCGAGGGCGTCTACCGCCTCGCCGAGCCGGGCAAGCATCTCATCGCCGTCCAACATAACTTCCTGATGAGTTGTGCCAAACCTTTCGGCTGTTCGTCGCGCGATGGCAGCTTCACTGAATTCCTTTTCCGGAAAACCAACCGTGAAAGTGTGCACACCCGAAACTTCGCGGCTGGCTAGTGCGGCAAGTGCAGTCGAATCGATGCCGCTGCTCAGAAACACGCCGACCGGCACGTCCGCAATCAGATGTTTGCGAACGCTTTGTTCAAGCAGGGCGCGCACCCGCGCAGCAGCATCTTTGCGATCGGTTTTATTTCCGTTGGGTGAGCGTTGAGCTACAGTGGCAATGTTCCAGTAGCATTCGGGCTTTGGCGACGTGTCAGGAGAGTTCAGATCGACTGTCATTCTGTGGCCCGGCGGCAGGGAGAGAACGCCTTCAACCAAAGTCATCGGCTCGCTAACAGAGCCAAACAACAAATAACTCTCAAGAGCGGTTCGCGAGAGTTGGCGTGGAACAACTCCACTCGCTAATAGCGTCCGCACTTCGGAGGCGAAGACAAATTGCTTATTGGTCGCTGAGTAGTAGAGGGGCTTGATGCCCAGTCGATCACGGGCAATAAAGAGTTTGCCGTCGTCCGCGCCGCCATTCCGCTGATCGTAGACCGCTATCGCAAACATTCCTTCCAGACGTTCGACGCACGAAGCGCCCCACTCTTCGTAGGCATGAGCTACGACTTCGGAATCCGATCTGGTGCGAAAAGTGTGACCGCGATCTTCGAGTTGCCTGGTTAGTTCCCTGAAGTTGTAAATCTCGCCATTGAGCACAACGCCCACTTTGCCGTCTTCATTAAAGATGGGTTGATGTCCGCCTTCGAGGTCGATGATGCTGAGACGGCGCATACCAAGCGAAAGCGCACCCCTTTTCTCCTTGCCCTTACCACTTTGCCCCAATTCCGAAATCCGAAATCCGAATTCCGCAATTCCCTCGTCGTCCGGCCCTCGAT
>JALZOO010000191.1 GCA_030913905.1 Acidobacteriota bacterium | reverse complement strand
GTATAACGGAGATGGGCGGGGGCGGTTAGGTTCTCTGGGTTGCGGGGAGCTGTTGGCAGATAGGAACTTGGTTAGGTATATAATAGGCGTATGAAGATTCTGAACTTCACAGTGGTGATGACGCCCGATGCGACAGGCGGTTACGTTGTTACGTGCCCAGCGTTGCCGGGCTTAGTTACGGAAGGGAATACGCTCGAGGAAGCTCGCGCGATGGCAACTGATGCGATTCAGGGATATCTGGAGAGCCTCAAGAAGGACGGAGAACCCATCCCGACGGACGAATCAATCACCGAACAACTAGCCATCGAAGTCGCTTGACTGCCGCTACCCCAATCTCTTCTTACGCGTTAAAGCAATTCAACAAATTCTTCAACTGTCAGGCCGGCCTGCGCAATGATCGAAGCCAGAGTCCCAGGTTTAAGGTCCCTATTGTGATAGGGAACTGAGACGCGGAGCTTACCCTTCTTTAAAAAATAATGACTGCCGGTGGTGTGGTGGACAAAGAAGCCACGTCGCTTCAGTGCTCTAATCACTATTTTGGACTTTATTCTCGGTAATTTGGGCATTACTGTCTTTCCATCTGATCCTCGGGCTATTAAAACCCCCCAATCAACTTTTTGCAGTAAATCACATAACCTTAAAGAGGCTCCTTGGAGGGTGGCGGGAGAGACTAAATTCCGACGCCATTCCGTTCCATTTCCCGAAAAAACAAAAAAGCCCGCGATCCATTTAGATCAACGGGCTGCGTGAGCCTCTCTTAGAATCTTCTAATTTACAATCGATGATTCTTGATGGTCCCTTGTAGAGACGCGATTTTCGAGATTCAGAGTAATCTAGGCTTCAATTAAGCGCAAGAAAAACTCGTCTAGCGAGGCACCCACATGCGTCTGACTACGGTACTTCTACGATCAGCTCGCGTCCGAAGGTGAAGTTGGGGCGTTTGCGGCCCTTGAGATATTTCGCCGCAGTCTGCGAGAGAGCGGTAATGAGAATTGGAAGCGCGATCGTGGCATCACAGTTGACGTAGGCACTGTGGGCGCCGCGCGCGAGTTTGCCATAAACCAATCCTTCATCAAACGCTACTGCATTTGAACGGCCGCCGGGGTGGGGCGCGTCGGTGGTGATTTGAATGGCGTACTTATGGCCCTGGTGATGGTTCTTGAGAATGAAGGATGAAACTTCCGTCTGCTGAACGAAAGTTTTCGGCGTGCCCCCGCCTAGATTGATAACTCCCGTCAGGCGTGCCCGCGCTGTTATGTTTGCCATGTCCAGCACATCCTGCACCAGGTCAAACATGAAGTTGTTTTTCTTTTCAAAACGCGCGGCGGCAATTCCCACTGCGATACCACTATCGGCGATCGCCGGGCAAAAGATGGGGACTCGAGCCTTGTATGCTGACGTCAGCACACCGTCTTCCGTAGCAATCTCCGACAGCTCACGTCCGAGCAGGTGTAAAAACTCTCGCGTTGAATAAGGTCTCGACTGGTCGAGTTGATTAGTAAAGCCGCCCACCCATTCATTCGCTTCACGGTACTCTTCATCGCTGGCAAGCAGGTCCCACATCCGGCTAATCTGCGAGGCATCCAGTTCGGCGTCCGTCATGTTCGGGTGTGCCTGGAAGTGATAACGGCCGAGCGTCTCATGGAGGTCGTGGAAGAGCAGGGAACCGGAAAGCACCAGCACATCAACAAAGCGGTTCTTTATTACGTAAGCGAGCAGCCGACGCATGCCCGCCGGAATTAGCGCTCCGGAGCCGGCCACGATAATGGTCGTGTTATCGCCGAGCATGTCGAGCCAGATTCGATGAGCTTCGGCCATTTGGCGGCCACCAAAGCCCGCGCCTTCCATTTTTTCGAGCAGACCCGCCACCGACCGATCTCTATCCACCTGGACAGGTCTGGTTGGCGTCGTAAGATACTTCGATGCTTTCGGTTTTCGCTGCGTTACCATAAAGGGTTGTCAACCTCTCAATTTGTGAACTTCAAATAATTGCGAATACTTTATGGCGACTAGTAATCAGTGCGGCGCCGCGAACGCGTTTTGGATCCGTTTACCGAAAGATACGTATAAGCGTCGTATCGCGATTCATAATATTGTGCCAACTCAGCGCCATCAGCCTCCGTTAACTCCCCGTCTTTGACGCGCTGACTAATCAAACGGCGAAATCCGTCATGCAGAAGGCTGCGCTCATAGCGTGCGCGCTCCGTTGCTTCGCCGACGGTTGTTCCGCGAATCACTTTCTTGATCAAATAGCCTTCATCGTCGATGTAGATGTGCGCTTCATGTGGGGTGCCGAAGAGATTGTGATTGTTGCCCATCACTTCCTGATACGCACCCACCAACAAAAACGCCAGGTAGTAAGTTTCGCCCGGGATCAGCGAATGAAGCTCGAGCACCTGCTTCAC
>JALZOO010000182.1 GCA_030913905.1 Acidobacteriota bacterium | reverse complement strand
GGTAGTAGCCGGTGGTCGCAGCGCAGCGGAGACCACCGGACACCAAACAAAAATGTTCCCGCACTCGGAACGGGTGCCAGAAAAAGACTGGCATCCCTCCGGGATGCGGATGAACTCCTGATAGCTTTCCGGTGGTCTCCGCTAAGCTTCGACCACCGGCTACTGTCTGACAGCCCTTCAGGCTGAAGCGGATATCACAAAGGGTTTCGGTTATCGCAGGGCTTGATCAATGGCTGACGAGTCGTCCAATAAAATCCACTCAACAATCGAAAGCGGCAGGCTGCCATTCTTTAAGAGATCGTCGTGGAATTGGCCCAGGCGGTAATTCGCGCCTTGCTTGTCACGATACTTCCCGAGCAGTCCCATGATCTGCCACTTGCCAACCATGTACGTGATCTTCTGCGTTGGATTAGCAGCGGCGCCCGCAGCCTCGCCCGTGGCAGCTTCACGATCCAGGCCGCCGGCTTCCATGAAGTAATTGACCGCCTGATCGAAAGTCCATTTGCCCGTGTGCAAATTCACATCAACACCAATACGCGCGGCGCGATAACGCGAGAGCCGCAGGATCTGGCCCTGTCCGGGTGAGTTGTTTGGATAGAGGCCGGTTCGCATCAGCATCTCTTCGCCATAGAGCGCCCACCCTTCAACGAAAATACCGTCGCCGTGCTGGCGACGAATTTCATTCGGCAAATGATTGGCGATAGAGATTTGCAGGAAGTGGCCGGGAATTCCTTCATGACCGAGTATCGGCCGCGGGTCTTCTATGGCCGCGCGAATGTAAAAGTTCTTCGACTGCGGGTTGTAAGTAGGAATGAAGTAGAAACCGCTTGAGTCTTTATCGTATAGGCCGGGCGGATTCATAAAACCGCCGGGGCTGGTTGGCTTGAACGCCTCCGGAAGTTGACGAATGTAAAACGGGCCAAGATATGGCGGCAACGAGACCAGCCGGTTCGTCTTGAGAAAGTTGATCATCTCGTCCTGCCGGCTTTCGTATGCCTTTAGAAACGCCTGCTGGTCCGGCGGAATGTTCTTGCTACGCGCCGGATTCGGATCGGCGAGCGAAGGATCAGGCAACAATGACTCGAGCGCGCGGTAACGAGCCAGCTCCGCTTGACCCAACATCTCGACTTGCTTCGCGTCGAGAGGTAACAGGTAAATTTCTTTCAGCAGATGGTTATAGTTCGCTTCGCCCATGGGCTTGAACTCAACCATTCCCGGCAGCCGTCTTTCCAGCCAATCGGCAAATTCGTGGATCGCCCGCAACGCCGCATCTCGTGATCGCACGAGGTCGTTTCGCTCCGCCGGAGACAGGTCTTTTGCCAGTGTCATCAAACTGTCGTTGAAGAGGCTGTCGATCGAGCGGGCAGAGTCGATGGCCAACTTGGCGTAGAGTCGCACGGGTTTGTTGAGTGCGCCCTTTCCCTGTTCCATCACAAAAGGCATCTGTTTTAGACGAGCCGTGGCGGCAAGGGCGCGGTTGCGCGGCGTGTCGTACTCTTTTTTCAATAACGAAAAAATGCCGTTGCTGCATTCGTTAACGTAGACCTGCGGATCAGTTGCCTCGAAGTCCATCACCCGGTTGAAGAAGTCGATGCCTTCGAGCTGAGAACGAAACAGCAACCAGTCAATCCGATCGTCTTTGCTCCAGTTCGCAGTTTCCATCGCGCGAACTTTGCCCAGGACCTCTTTGACCTGCAGCCGGCGGGCGAGAATTGCCGAAAGCGAATAATTTGTCAGGCGATCGTCCCACGTGTGCAGCCCGGAGTCGCTTGAAAACACGGGATAGTTTTGGTTGCGCCAGTTGTAGTAATCCTGGGCCAGCTTGTGCAGGTCGGCGGGAGTGACGGGCTTTTGAGCGAAGGTGGAACCGGCTAAGAGAATCAAGATTGCACACGATGTTAGAAACAAACTCAGCAGTTTCATTATAGGACCTCGATGTTTGACTGTTTCGTTACTCCTCTGTTCAGCCCGCGTGAGCGGGCGGTAGCATAAAGCCTGGGGCGTAAGCCCCAGGTCAATCGCCGTACGTAGGGTAAGCCCGCTTAAGCGGGCGTAAGCGCAGATCTAGACCTCGAGAAAGAAGCGCAGACGCTGTCGCCCGTTCCGCGGGCTGACGGCCTATCTTGCATTATTCCCTGGGGCTTACGCCCCAGGCTTTACGCTGTCACCTGCTTCGCAGGTTCGCTGCCGCGCTCTCGTTGCAGCAAGGTGCGGGCGTTACGTTGCAAGCCGGAAAGTTTCGCACGTTTCATGGCGCTATGCCGGAACCGTTCGGCATAAGTTTCAGGGGTCAGCTCGAGCACTTCAGAAAGGCTCTGGTTAACGTTTCCTGCGCGCGGTTCGAAACGTTCTTCCGTAGTCCCTTGCGCGAAACGATTCCACGGGCAGACGTCCTGGCAGATGTCGCAGCCGTAAAGCCAGCCCTCGAGCTTGTTGCCAACCTCGGTTGGCATTTCGGGCTCGCGCAGCTCAATCGTCGCATAGGAAATGCACTTGTTGGAGTCGACTACGTAGGGTTCCGTGATCGCCTGCGTCGGGCAAGCATCTATGCATAAGGTGCAACTGCCGCAGTGGTCCTCCATCGGCTCGTCGTTGTATTCCAGATCTAAATTGAGCAGCAGCTCCCCGATAAAAATCCACGAGCCGTATTCGGGTGTGATCACGTTGGTGTGTTTGCCAAGCCATCCGATTCCAGCCCGCACAGCCCAGGCTTTGTCCATCACTGGTTGAATATCAACGCAAGTTTTCCCATCGGCGCCCGGCACCTCGTCTTTGATCCAGGCGAGCAATGAGCGAAGTTTGTCGCCGACTACTTCGTGATAGTCGTCGCCCCATGCATAACGCGAAACCTTGCCGGTCGCCGGATCATCGATATGGTTGGCAGGCGTGTAGTAGTTCCTGGCCACGATAACTACTGAACGAGCCGAAGGAAAAAGCCGGGCAGGATCGGTTCTTAGTTCAGGATCGCGGTCCATCCACGACATGTTTCCCTGATAACCCATCGCGAGCCAACGTTTTAAGTTAACGCGCTCTGCATCGAGAACTTTGGCAGGGACAATAGCGACTTTCTCGAAGCCTTCGTGTGCGGCTCTTTCACGGATGAGTCGAGACAGTTCGGCCGCGCAGGATGCGACGTCAGTCTGGTTGGCGTAATGGGATGTAACGCTCGTATGCATTCGCGGTAAGCATACGAGTTAGGTTGTAGGTGAGTCTAGTTCTGGAAGTGCTGAGTGCTGAGTACTGAGTACTGAGTTCTGAGTTCTGAGTGGCAGGGTTGCCAGGAATGAATACGTAACGCGTAACCAGTGATTCGGACTCAGCACTCAGCACTCAGGACTCAGAACTCAGCACTTAAGGACTTTGCTTACTGAATCTTCTGAAGAGTGACCGTCGTCAAAGGAGACTTGCCGCTGGTCCGGTTATAGGAGAGCCAATACCCTGCCTTCGGAAATCGCACCATCTTGTACACCGACCCATCAGCCTTCGCTTCAAGGTCAGAACCGAGGACCTGCTTCGCAGTCAGAATGGTCGTGTTTGCCGATAAAAAGTCCGCTGAGATCGTCACCACTTTCAAAGTCTTGTCATAAACAATCTGCGCGGTCTCGGTTTCACCAAACATGTAGAAGTCTTGTTCGTCGCCCTTGTCTTTTGGCTCGCCGAGTTTCTTCCGCACATCAACCGCACTCATACCCAACTGAATGCCGCGATACTCGCTGAACAGAGGTGATGGATCTTCAGCCGCCGCCGCATGGCTTGCGGATCTTCGCGTTGTCTGGGCATTGGCGGTATCGGCTACCAGGGCCAGGCACATGGTGGCCAGAAATATCAACAATCCCGAAAGCATTGAGGAACGGGGTAGTGTTCGAATCATTTGTACTTCTCCTTCGAAAAACGTGCTTGGGTGGAGGCCTGGGATCTGCTGGCGCAAAGATTGGATGGCGGCCTCGGGCACCCGAGCTGCGAGTTAGCTACAAGAGCGGACAATATCTCCAACAATTCGCCCTTGTCAATCCTCAGCCGTAAAAGAAGGCAGGCGGCGCTCCAGAAGCAAAGACACGATGTTGAGAAAACCACTTGGACGCTAGACTGGCTATTGACTCGGGGCACGTTTTGGCATAGAAGCACCAGTGCTTTCTCAAAACATTTCGCCGGATTTCCCGTTGCTCAGACAAAGGAGTGGATTATGAAACGAAGAGTGTTGTTGCCCGCCTTCTTACTCGTGTCTCTTATAGTGCTTTTGACCGGTTGCCAACCGGCAGGGGATACAAATCGTTCGGAGACTGCCCAGGCGTCGCCTAGTGCAAGTGTCGATACGGCTGCGATTTCAGCAGAGTTGATGCGCATCGAAAACGACTGGCCGCGGGTGGTGAGAGAGAAAGATGTTGCCGCGGTTCAGCGCGTAGAAGCCGACGACGCCATCTTTGTCTATCCGAATGGCATGCTCGGTGACAAGGCGCAGGACATTAAAGACATGCAGACGGGTGCATTGACTGCCGATTCATGGGAAGTGTCGGAACTCAGGGTTAACGTGTTGGATGCCGATTCGGCAGTTGTCAGCGGCCGAAGCGTTGTTAAGAACGGCAAGTACAAGATGCCGGATGGCACAACGATGGACATCAGCGGCGAGTATCGCTTCATCGATACTTTCCACAAACGGAATGGCGAATGGAAACTAGTCGCCGGAGCAGCAGCTAAAGTGATGGCGCCCGGACCCACGGCCTCGCCATCGCCGGGAGCTAAAGCGTCGCCCACAGCGACGGCTTCACCGGCCGCAAGAGTTTCGCCGACACCAAGAGTTTCGCCAACGAGAGCCGCTTCACCAGCGGCCACTCCCTAATAGTCAGCAACGCAGGCTGTGATCGACGAAGGTGTTCATCACAGCCTGCCGCGATTCCCCCTTTGGCCTTCAGTTACCACGCGCGTCTTGACTAATCCAACGTGTTGGAATAGAACCATCGCGCTCTATGAATAATCCCAGGAGTGAGACCATGAAGAAGATTCTTTTACTAGTGGGCGCGATGATCGTCGCGGCTGCCTGCGGTCCGCCATCGAATACCAATCAAGTTGCAACCAACCTAAATACCAACACGGCCGAACCTGCGTCACCGGCTATCACCGAAACAGATGCGATCGCCAAGGAAAAAGCGATATGGGATGCGATCAAGAACAAGGACTACGATGCATTCAGTAACTTTCTGGCCGCGGAGCAGTTGGAGGTCCTACCCGAAGGAGTTTCTGACAAGGCCCAGTCGCTCGCGGGCGTAAAACAATTCGAACCTTCCGAGCTGACGTTTAGCGACTGGAAGTTTATGCCGATCGACAAAAACTCGTTTATTCTCACCTATTCCGTCACCATGAAGGGCAAATACAAAGGCAAGGAATTCCCGGCCGAGACCGCTCGAGCGAGTTCGGCCTGGGTAAATCGTGCCGGCAAATGGGAAGCGATCTATCACCAGGAGACACCCGTTAGGCCGCCTATGCCGACCCCTACACCGACCAGCTCGCCGTCACCCGCAACTTCGCCCGCGGCTTCGCCCGTCATTGCGGCAACCACCGATGATTTGGAAGCGAATGAAAGAATGGTGTGGGACGCACTGAAGCGCCGCGACTATGACGCGTTTGGCTCGTTCCTTGATGCCGCGCAACTCCTGGTTGTGCCTGACGGCGTTTACGACAAGGCCGGCACTTTGAAAGGGATCCAGATGTTTGACCCGTCGAAGTACGAGTTGAGCGACTTCAAACCTTTGAAGTTTGATGCTGACGCGGGACTGGTGACTTACTTGGTCACGGTGCCGGGCGCGAAGCCGCAGCAGGAAAGGCACACAAGCATTTGGGCCAACCGGGGCGGTAAGTGGCGGGCCATATTCCATCAGGAAACGCCTGCGCGAACACCCATGGCTTCAACTTCGCCGTCAACAACGCCAAGCCCAACGGTGAAATGAGACCGTGAGAGGGCGCTAATTGGTCGATATTGGGAAAGGGTCTCAAGCCCAAATGCCCGGAATGCTGGTAGAGCATGCCGGGCATTTTCCTTCAGGGGTGACGCTCACCATCCGAATTAGATAACCGTGGCGGTCGACGAGAAGTTCATCGCAAGACGGACAGTAAGTGTTCTCCCAACGTCCCACCCTGCCCGGCAGATTTCCGGCGTAGATATAACGCAGACCCGCTTCACGGCCAATTTCGCACGCGCGGATTAACTGCTCGGCTGTCGTGTTAGCGTTTTCGGTCATGTGGTAGTCCTGATGAAAGGCAGTGACGTGCCATGGAATATCCGGTGAGACGGAGGCGATAAAATCGGCCGCACGTTTAAGTTCGTCTTCCGAATCGTTGAACCCGGGAATGACCAGCGTGACGATCTCTTCCCAAAAACCACGCTCATGGACCATCTTCACTGTGTCCAGGATGTTGTCCACGACGCCGCCTAGTTGGCGGTAGCTTTTGTCGTTCATCGATTTCAAGTCGATCTTGTAACAATCGGTCCACGGTCGCAGGTAATCGAGCACCTGCTGCGTGGCATTGCCGTTGGAGATGAACGCAGTCCTAAAACCTTCAGGCCGCGCCTTCTTGAAAACGTCAACGGCCCACTCGGCGGTAATCAACGGCTCGTTATAACTGCTTCCGACCATCGATGCCCCATAAGCTTTCGCCATGGCCACCAGGCGTTCGGGCGTGACTGGTTGCGGTTGAGTCCCGGCGGACTCGTCGCGTAAGGCTTGCGAGGTCAGCCAGTTTTGACAGTAAGCGCAGTGCAGATCGCAGCCAAGCATGCCGAAGGTCAACGTATCGGAACCTGGCAGCACATGAAAGAATGGCTTCTTCTCGGTCGGATCGCAGGCGAGTGCGGCCACATAATTTGTCGGCACGCGCAGATGCCCGCCTTCATTAAAGCGGACCTTGCAAATGCCGCGCTTGCCTTCCTTGATGAGGCAGCGGTGGCCGCAGGCAAAACATTTCAACGCATTGTCAGGCAGCAGCTCGATTAATTCCGGCGCTCCTTCGGTGGTTAAGGAGTCGAGCACTTCGGCTAGCGGCGCGGATTTCGTACTGATTGGCATAAAGCTTTGTACTTGGTTCTTTGTTCTTTGAGCTTAGTATGAAGATAATACCGACGAGAACAAAGAACAAAGCCCCAGGAACAAGGAACCAAGTTAAAGTCACGGAGACGGGACTAAACCCGGAGATTTAATGATCATAGAAGAAATAACCGTCACAGCTTTTCAGCAGCATACTCGCGTGGTTGGCTGCGCGAAAACGAAGCGGGCGATATGCATCGACCCGGGTGATGCCTCGGAAGAGATCGTCCGCGCAATCGACAAGCATGGGTTTGAGCTGCAGGCAATCGCAATCACTCACGCGCATCTGGATCACATAGGTGGCGTGTCGGCCCTTAAGAAGTTGAAACCGGCGGCCGAGATTATGATTCATAAGTCCGACGAGTTCATTTACGAAGCGCTACCCGGACAGGCGGCGTGGATTGGCATTCCGCGTGAACAATGGGCCCAGTTTGGAGTTGATTTCGAGACTCCACCGAAGATCGACGGCTACTGGGAAGACGGTCAAACTTACGAAGTCGGTGAACTCGAATTCAAGATTATCCATTGCCCGGGCCACACGCCCGGCCATGTCGTGCTGTTTGAGGAGAAGCAACGAAAGGTTTTTGTCGGCGATGTTCTCTTCGCTGGCTCCGTCGGTAGAACTGATTTACCCGGCGGTTCGACCGAGCAATTGATGGATTCGATTGTGAACAAACTACTGCCGCTCGGCGATGACGTTGAGGTTTATTCCGGACACGGGCCAGTAACTACCATCGGCCAAGAGAAGTTGACCAATCCTTTCCTCACCGGCGTTTACAAATTGGGAGCGGGTAGGATTTGAATTCAAGCAGTTTAGAGTTGAAGCTTTAGCTTGCTTAGGCCGACATTAAGACAAACTAAAGTTTGAACTCTGAACTTCTTGATTTCTAATCTGCGTAATCGGTGGATGATTACTTTTGCCCGGGGCCGCGCAGGCGCTTCGCTTTGAGTGCTTCCCACTCTTCTTTCTGCTCACCGTCAAGCTGGCTTGGGAGGGTTTCGACAGGAATGCCCTTCTGGGTACAGAAATGACGCCACAGTATGAAACGAAGATCGAATTGCCCGGTTTCGTCGGAGATACTGTTATCAACTGGCGGCGGCTGTTTGGTTTTTCCCTTGTTCATGTTTCAGCTCGAGCGTTTGAATTTCTTAGAGTTTAGCAGGAGTAAGTGCCGCAAACCAATTGCGCAAAAAGTCCTTTTTCAAACAAGTCGTGAAGGCGCAGCTCTGCAGTTATTTAATCGGACAACCTAATTTCACATGCGTGCCTGGAAGTACGTAGGCCTCTGCATGCGGATCCTGATACGAGACCTTTAAATCGTTGCAATCGCCATATTGATATTCGGCCACCAGACCTTTCGATTCCAGCAGCTTCTTGGCGTCCGCAAACCACATGTCAACCACGTATGGAACAAGAACGTATTTTGGCTGTTGCGGACCAGGGCTGACATAATCACCGCCCGTACATTTCCCTATCACCAGATCCACTGAAGTGCCTTGATCCACCATTTCGCCGGCCTGCGGACGCTGTTGGATAACCTTGCCGGCATAGTCACAGTTTTCAACTTCAATTATGTTGCCGCGAACCAATCCGCCGCCAAACGAGAATCGCGGCAACTGGCTTAGTGCCTGGTCTCTCGATTGGTTTACGAAGCTTGGAACCTGAACTTTAGGTATCGGTATGGCGAGCGTGAGCGCGATTTCGCATCCCGGCATTGATAGCTTGCTACGCTCATCGGGTTTCTGTCTCATCACCGTGTCAGGTGCACTTGAGTTGGTGGGCTCAGTGCCTGCGATACGGGTTCTCAGATTGGCGCGTCTAAGCTCGTCTTCAGCCTGAGATCTCAAGAGTCCCGTCACCCTGGGTATGGGTACGGCATTGGGTCCGGGAGAGGATATATAGATTGTAACCACGCTGCCGGATGCGACCAGGGCATCTTTTGCAGGAGTTGAATACAGAACTCGGCCGGTGGCGTTACATTCAGCGACGTCTTCCTGGCGGGGATCAAATCCTTTTTGACGAAGCTCCTGAAGTGCTTTCTTTGGATCATCACCTTTCAGCCCCGGCACCTTCAGTGTGGGTGTCGGTAGGGCGGCTGAACTTCGTGCGATAACTAAATCTATGGGCGTTCCGAGTGCCACACTTTGTCCTGGCCTTGGCTGTTGATCGATAACCGTTCCACTAGGTTGGTTGCCCTCGATTTCCACGACTTTACCGCGAACAAAGTAACCAGACCTTTCAAGATCCCGGAGTGCTTCATCACGGTTGCGCCCAAGGAAATTCGGCACCTGATTTAGAGCGACACGTTCATCTCCTGGCCGATAC
>JALZOO010000148.1 GCA_030913905.1 Acidobacteriota bacterium | reverse complement strand
ACGCAAGACTGCAAAACAAATTGAAGCGAAAGACCAGCCATAAAGCGATTAGTCCGTCTGTGAGACCGATTTTCTTCCCTTCCTTGTAAGTTCTTCCGTAGTAACTAATCGGCACTTCATAAATCGCGCAGCCCAGCTTCGCGACTTTCGCGGTAGCTTCTACTTCAAACCCGAAGCCGCTGGAAACTATTACCATGTTTCGAATGATGTCGCCTCGGAAGGCTTTGTAGCCTGTTTCAATGTCCGTCATGTTGAGATTGGTCAGCAGATTCGAAATGAATGTAAGCAGCTTGTTAGCCAGGAAGTGATAGAAATATAAAACCCGCGCCGCTCTGCGTACCAGGAAACGTGACCCATAGACCACATCTGCATGGCCCTCGAGGATGGGCCGAATAACTTCAGCAATCTCGTCGGGATCGTATTCCAGGTCCGCATCCTGGACGATTACGACATCGCCACTCGTCACGGCAATGCCCGATTTTAGAGCCGCAGTCTTGCCGAGGTTTTTCTTGTGGCGGATCAAGCTTACGCGGTTATCTGCCTCGGCGAGCTTGCCAGCGATTTCTGCCGTGCCGTCGGTCGAGCAGTCGTCAACGACGATAACCTCAAGCAGATGTGGAATCGCAACCACCTTCTGTATTGTCTCCGAGATGCTTCCCTCTTCATTGAAAACAGGGATTACGACAGAGAGGCAGGCTAAACGGGTTTGAGTGTTGCTAACCATATCCGCTATTCGTTCAGGACTCAGAAATCAATCTGAAAGCTTTAACTGCAGGACATGCGATTTCCAATCGGTACTCACCACGACGTAAGAATCGTTACCAATGTCCTCAGTTTCGTAACGGAGTTGTTTACCATCCAGACTCAACATCTCGGGCTTGCGGTTTGCGGGAAGTAATATATGAATTTGCCCGGCATTAGGAAAGTTACTTGCGTAGTCCAGTGTAACGGTACCGGATTGTTGATCGTAACAATAGCGATAGGAAACATAATGGTCCGAGGCAGGCTCATACAAGCGAATCTGTCCCGGCTGCTCGCCCAGGCGAATTCTCAACGCCAGCGTCGCCTCGTTCAAATAAACGCCGAAGAGTCCCTGGAAGATGGCGCCGCCGAGAGCGCCCGCACTTCCCGCGTAATCTCGACTCCCCTTCCCTTCACCATTCCTGTCATGCCACTCGAATAATCCATTGTTCTTCACAGCCTTTCTGGCGATTTCGACCAGCTCACCGTACGCGCGCTGTGAATGGCCTCGCTCAAATTCAGCGAGCAATAGTCTCCCGGCGAACCAATCCCACTGTCCGCCGTTTTGATAAACGTACTCCTCGCTGACGGCCGGATGCTTGAAATATCCCCGAGGATAGGCCGGCAGCAGAACACCCGCGATAGTCGAGATACCATGCTGGTGTTGTCGTTGGGCCGCGACTTCGAGAATCCTTTGCGTCTGCCTTTCGTCCGCGATCTGATAAAGCACCGCCAGGCCATTTCCACCCATTGCGAAAATATCAGAATCGTCCCGGGCGTTTGGAAGAAGTTGTGGAGTCAGAAGTAAGTGGATTCGATAAAACCCCCTGTCTTCTTGCCAGAGGTGCTTGTTGATGTTCTGTTTAATCTCGTCAAACTTGAGCTTCCAATAGTTAGCCATGGTTTCGTTGGGCATGGCCCTGTTTAGTTCTTCCATCTGCCGGGCAGCGTTATAGAAAAGAGCGTTTGAATATATGCCCACTGCCGACGGCGTTTTCGCGTCCCAATAGATTGCACGTTGATCGAGATAGATCGGGCTCACATCACCCCAGTCAGCGGTGAAAGCGCTCTTGATCAAGCCGTGACCGGCGTCTAACCGGTTCTTGACCAGATAGTCGAGTGCAAGATTTAAACGGTCTAACAATGTGCGACCGTTGATCTTCTTGCTTAACCATTGGCGGTCGCCGGTGATCTTGAATACTTGATAAGCAGCATCGACGGCACTTGTTTCCTGATCAGATTCCGTAGTGTTTTTATCCGCCGAAATTTGGATCAGCTTGTTGGGATCGGCTAACTTCGCGGAACGATAAACCTCCCGCACCTTGGGCGCGGCACCTGCAAAATTCGATTTCGCGCCGGCTGCAATCCAGTCGTAGAGCTGTCCATCGGCTCCCTGATAACTGAGGTGTTCCTCGAGCCAGCTCGTGAGGTAGTCGAACGGATAGTGATATCT
>JALZOO010000122.1 GCA_030913905.1 Acidobacteriota bacterium | reverse complement strand
TTAGTGGGGCAGCCCGGCGTGGGATTGCCAACGGTCAACGGAGGATTGTTTACGTTGCTGCTTGTTAGTGCAGTTGTACCGAAGACTATCGCAACTTTACCGACCGAACCTGTCATGTTCGTATTTGTGCCAACAGAGTCCGCGGTTACCGGCAGGCTTGCTCCAACAGCCGCGTTGGTGGTGCCGGCCGTTATGAGAAAGTACTGACGCGGCTGAAGAGTCACGTTTGGCAGCGAAGCTATCACTGTGAAAGTGCCGGTTCCAGTCGCCGCATACTGGACCGAGAAGCCCGACAGGTTAATGGGCACGGTTCCGCGGTTGAAGATTTCAATGAAGTCGCGGTTGTAAAGAGCCGATGACGCGCCACCGGCCGTGTAAAGCTGGCTTATCACGAGCTGTGACAGACCGGGCGTGAAAGTCACGCTGCTTTGGTTATCACTCGAATTTGGGTCGCTGGCCCCAAACGCGGTTATCGTAGCCGTGTTCGTTTTGGCCCCTTGAGTTTGCACTCTCGCGGTAATTGTTAGTGTCGCCGAGGCCGCATTATTGACGCTGCCTGCGGTCCAGAGACCCGTCGCGTTATCGTAGGTGCCTTGCGAAACAGTTGATGATACGTAACTCAGACCAGATGGCAGCACGTCTGTCACTTGAACGCCCGTGGCCGTATCGGGGCCGAGATTGTTTAGGACAATGGTGAAGACAACATCTTGCCCGATTACAGGAGTCGCAGTGTCAACCGTCTTCGTAACCCCAAGGTCAGCGACTACTGCGCTATCGTCGTTCTGAATCGTGCCCTGTCCCTGACCGTCTCCAACTGTGGCGCCAGTGACATTCGTAACGTTCACTAAGAAGGTTTCATCAGACTCAACTACTGAGTCGCCATTAACCGCAACCACGAAGTCATAGGTTGAATTGCCTTCGAGAATCGTCACGCCAGTAACCGTCTGGGCCACGTAGTCGTTGTCCTCGGTAGCAGGATTGTAGTCCTGCGCTGTTCCGTCCGCCGTAGCGATGTCGAAGGTGACGCCGCCGCCCGGAGCTGGTGACGACAGGCTCACCTGGAAAGTGAAGGTTGTTGTGCCGTTTGTTTCAACTTGCCAGACGTCGTTTATGGTCAACGCCGGCGTTGGCGCATTCACGGTCAGTGCGGCGATACCTTCTTGACCTCCCGCTCGTGCTCGAATCGTCGAACTGCCGGCGGCGATAGCTGTCGCAGTGGTTGTCTGTCCGGTAGCCGGCGCGACAGTCGCTTTCGTTGGGTCGCTCGAATCCCAAATGAAGGAAACGTGGAGTACCTCAATTTCCGGCCCACCCGCATTGCTGTACGCATGACCGGTAAACAGTTGTGTTGCGGCAATGTCGATTGCGGCCGTGGCCGGCAAAACCTCAATGCGCGTAATTGCGGGCGAGCCGAAAGGCGTACCGTCGGCGCGTGTGCCCGGCGAGGAGACGCGTGAGGCAGCATTTGTGGCGGAGGTGTGCGCCAGGAAGCTGCCACCGGATGTGCCCACCTCTGCATCGGGCGAACGCGTTAACGATTGATCTATTGGCGCCGGCGGATTTCCAGTGCCGCCGTAGGCGACCTGCGCGATTTGAACGTCCGTGCCCCCGACGTTAAGCTCGATAGTCACAGTATCGCCACCGTCGTTCAGGCTGAGTGTAGCCGGCGAGGCGAGAACAAGCGCGCCGCCAAAAGCAGGGTCGTTCGTGTCAGGCGTTCCTCCACCGAATACCACTACTGCGCGTCCGGCGGCGAGGATTGTACCGCTCGGAAATGTAAATCTGAACGAGCCGGCGTTGGTCGCATCAGTAATTACAACATTCGAAAGATCAACTGAAGCATTTGAGTTGTTGAGCAGCTCTACGAATTCGTCACCGGCGGCACTTCGCACGCCATCTCGATTTGAATCACCTTCAATCGCCGTAGTTGCAGCATTGTCGCCCGCCACATCGGCATAGATTTCATTTATTACCAGCGGTACCTGCACCGTCAGCATTGCTGTTCCGGAAACGGTTCCGCCGATGCCGTCAGAAGTTGTCGCTGTGATTGTCGTCGTTCCGATGCCGACGCCAGTGGCGAGACCGTTGGTGTCAATCGTCGCCACGTTGGTATCGCTCGAACTCCATGTGAAGGTCGCGCCGGGTACGGGAGTTACGCCGTTAAAGGCGGTAGCGGAGAACTGTTGCGTGCGGCCGCGGTTTATGGTCGCCGTTGACGGCGAGACGTCAACAGACGTGACAGTCGCCGTCGGCACCTGCACCGTCGTGTCTTCAGAATCTGAGTTGTTGCCAGACGCAGGATCGGCAGTCGTCGACGAGACTGACGCAGTGTTGGTGATCACGGCACCCGTAGTCAGACTATTACTTACCGTCACATGAATCGTCATCGTCGCCGTCGCGCCGTTCGCCAGGGAAGAGAACGAGATCGTGGGACTCGTCGCGGTACCACCACACACGCCGCCTTGATCCGATGAACAATCAACAAACGTAACATCCGACGACAGGCTGTCTGTCACACCTACCGACTGCGCCGCATCTGGACCGCCATTTGTAACAGTCAGCGTATAGGTCAGGGTTGCGCCGGGGGCCACCGGGTCAGGTGAGCCGGCCTTTGAAATCGAAAGATCAGCCGAGGGCGGGTTCGCGACTGTTGTAGTTGTCTGCGCTGAGTTGTTAGCGGCAACCGGATCGTTCGTGCTTGATGAAACTGTTGCCGTATTCGTTATGGTGGTGCCACCTGTGCCGTTGGCTGTAGCAACCAGGGGGATTGTTTCAGAGGCGCCGCTGGCGTGAGACGAGAAGGTTACGGTGCGGTTATTACCGCTGCCGCCGCAGACGCCGCTGTCCGTGGATCCACAGGAAACAAAAGTCACGTCCGAGGGTAAGTTGTCAGTCACAACCACAGATTGGGCCAGGCCCGGGCCGTTGTTCGTAACCACGATTGTGTAGGTCACATCCGAGCCGGTGACCACAGGATCGGGCGCGTCTGTCTTGGTGGTTCCTAAGTCCGCGTAATTCAGATTGAGGCAGCCCGAAGACAAATTCTGCGGGTTGCTAACGGTCGGATTCAGGAAGAAGTCCGTAGCATTGTTGTTGGTATCGGTGCCGTTGCCAGAAGCGCCTCCCGGTTTTCTTTCGTAACCATGATCGACATTAGTCGTGCCGAGCGAAGCGAGTGGAGTGCCTTCCTTGTATGCCGAGCCGCTGCTTAGTCCGACCTGATCAAGAATGCCCGTGCTGTCAGTGCCGGAAGCCAGAGTTAACGCGAGGCCACCATCGTCTGCGGTGCCGGTGCTGTAGGTCTGGTCGCCTGCCACACCATCGTCGTAGGGGCCGCCTGCGTTCGAATTAGTAATAAGGTAGTGGCAGCCCGGCTGCAGCACGACTCCCGAAGTTATTGTCGCGTGCAGCGTCTTAGTTCCAGCGTTGTTGGAGCGGAAGATCTTGAAGCCGGAAATATCAATCGCGTGGGTGGTGCGGTTATACAACTCAATGAACTCATCATTCGCGCCGTTTGAGCCGCGGAAACGAAATTCGCTTATGACGATGTCCCCAGCGTTCACTTCCTGAACAGTGGCGTCTTCTGAATCCGAGTTGTTACCTGGAATCGGGTCGGCAGTCGCAGACGCCACCGAGGTAGTGTTGCTGATGACGGTCCCCGTAGTAAGACTATTACCTACCGTTGCATGAATCGTGATCGTCGCGGTTACGCCGCTGGCCAGTGACGAGAAGGCTATCGTTTGGTTGTTGCCGCTACCTTCGCAGACGCCGCCTTGATCCGAAGAGCAATCAACAAACGTAACATCCGACGACAGGTTGTCTGTCACAACTACCGACTGCGCCGCATCGGGACCGGCGTTCGTAACGGTCAGCGTATAGGTCAACGTCCGGCCGGGTGCGACAGGATCGGGCGAATCAGACTTGCTAATAGAAAGGTCTGCTGACGTCGGATTACTGACGGCAGTCGTAGCGGTCGCGGAGTTGTTAGCTGAATTTGAATCCGTTGTACTTGACGTGACCGTCGCGGTGTTAATCATCGTCGCGCCGCCCTCGCTGTTGGCTGTAGCAACCAGGGTGATTGTTTCGGATGCGCCGCTGGCCAGCGAGGAGAAGGTTACCGTCCGGTTATTACCGATGCCGCCGCAGACGCCGCTGCCCGTGGATCCACAGGAAACAAAAGTCACGTTGCCCGGAAGGTCGTCGCTAACGACGACGGATTGCGCGTTTGCGATTCCGTTGTTCGTAACCACGATTGTATACGTGACATTCGAGCCGGTGACGACAGGATCCGGTGAATCGGTCTTGCTGATTGCGAGATCGGCGGCGTTGAGGTTCAGACAACCCGACGCCAGGTTCTGCGGATTGCTGCTGCCCGCATTCAAGAAGAAGTCGCTTGCGTTGTTGTTAGTGTCAGTGCCGTTCCCGGATGTCCCGCCCGGTTTTCTTTCATAGCTCTGCTCGACGCTGGTTGAAAAGGGAGTTAGTGGGGTGCCTTCCTTAAAAGCCGAGCCGTTGCTCACGCCCACTTGATCGATAATCGTAGTGCTGTCAGCTCGCATGATTGCAATCCCGCCGTCGTCTGTGATGCCGGTGCCGTAGGTCTGATTCGCCGGCACAGACCCGGTATAAGAAGTATGAGCGATCAGATAATGGCAACCAGGCGCAAGCGTTGCGCCCGCAGTAATCGTCGCGCGTGTGCTTGTTCCACCAGTTCCGTTGGATGCGATTATCTTCAATTCTCCGATGGGCACTGTTGAACTGGTCGGGTTGTAGATTTCAATGAACTCATCGGACGTGCCGCCCGGTCCGCGCGTGCGGAACTCACTGATGAGGACCTCGCTGGCATTAACAAAGTGTTCGACTGTCAACGTGGCGGGAGGACTCGTCACCGTTGTACCCGCACCGTTATCAGCGGTAGCCCTGATCTCAGCGGACCCGTTCGCGTGTCCCGTAGCAATTGCGGTTGCCGAGCCGGTGCCCGACGTTGGGCTCACGGTGTCAACGGTGGCAACCGTCAGATTATTGGAAGCGAAGGTTATGGTTACGCCACCGATGGGTTGGCCAAACTGATTCAGAGCCTGTCCGGTGAACTGCTGTGTTTGTCCTATGTCAATGGTCGCCGAAAGTGGCGAGATGGTAATGCTGGTCAAGACTGGTGTGGGTGTACTGACAGTCAGTGTCGCTTGAGAGCTGGTAACGGTCGTTGTGCCGTCGGTTGCTTGTGCGGTGATGTGCGCTGTACCCGCACTCTGCCCCGTCACCGTTGCGGTGGCGACACCCGTGCCCAGATCCGTCGAAACTGAATCAACAGTGGCGACAGTCGTATTGTCAGAAGCGAAGGTAATAGTCCCGGTCATCGGCTGGCCAAACTGATCGAACCCCTGCGCAATAAACTGTGTTGACTGGCCCACGTTAACCGTGGTGGAGGACGGCGATATCGTGATGCTGGTCAGGCGCGGAGGACAACTTCCGAACGGCGTGCCGTTCACGCGCGTGCCGGGCGAGAACCTTCTCCCCTCGGCTCCCGATGCCGCGAGGTGTTGCACGAAACTGCCGCTGATGTCGGGCGAGCGAGTTAGGGATTGGTCGTTATCACCGGGGAGTCCGGTCGAGCCGCCATAAGAGAATTGCGTAAAGACACTGCCGGATCCATTCCGGACGACAACGGTCAATCCGGAGTTCGTCAACGACAAGCCTCCTGAAGAGGCTTTGACAACCTGAGCACAAGCGAAAGCCGCGTTGGCAGGATCGAAGTTTAGACCACCGCCCCCGAAGACGACGATGGCTGCGCCTGACGGGAGGTTTGTGCTGGCTGCAAAAGTGTGTCGAATAGTTTCGGTCGTGCTGCCGGTCGGATGTGTGCGCACGGTCCAACCGGAAATATCGATCGCCGCGCCGGTTGAATTAACCAGCTCAACAAATTCGTCGTCACTCGCGCTGCGCACACCGTCGTGATTTGCGTCTCCAACCGGGACACCGTCAGGAGGATCAGCCAAAACTTCATTCACGATAACTGTGGCGGCGGTGACGTTCAGTGTTGCCGTGCCGGTAACGCTTCCCGACTTTGCTTTTATAGTAGTCTGACCTTGATTGACTCCCGTCGCCAGGCCATTGGCATCCACCGTAGCAATGTTCGTGTCAGTCGATTCCCAGGTGAAAGTGAGTCCCACCATCTCATTTCCAAACTGATCGAAACCGCGCACAGTGAATTGTTGGGTGGCGGTTGCCGGGACCGTGCCGGGATTGGGTGTGACCTCGATGGTCGTCAGTATCCGAGTAATCGGTGTAACAGTAAGCGTGGCAGGCGCCGATTGGACGCCGCGACCTGAGGCGCGAATCTCAGTTGTGCCCGGAGACACACCAGTGGCCAATCCATTTTGATCGATGGTTGCAACTGTTGTGTTGCTCGACTCCCAGAAGAAGATGACGCCCGGAATAGGCTGGTTGTTGGCGTCGAATGCCTGCGCCGTGAGCTGTTGGTGCGCGCCTTCGTCACTCGTCGCAGAAGGAGGTGAGACGTCGATACGCGCTACGGACTGACAGACATTGAACGGTGTCCCGCTTACGCGACGGCCCGGACTGAATGAGGCTCCCGAGGCGCCCGAGGCTGACTGGTGTAGCGTAAACTTACCGGTGACGTCTGGCGAACGCGTCAATGATTGATCGGCATTGCCATTGAGTCCCGTCGAGCCACCATATGAAACGAGATTTACGATTCCCTGCGATTGATCGCGAAGGCTAATCACTCCGGCGCTATTGATCAGCGACAAGGCGGAGGGAGCTTTGAAAACCTGGGCGCCGCCAAACAACGGATCGTTGAAACTGAATGTGCCGCCGCCAAAGATGACGATCGCGGAACAGCCAGGCAGGATCGTTCCCGAGGGGAAGGTGAAACGCACAACATCGCTGGTTCCAGCCCCACCACGGGTCAGCAGTTGATAACCGCTGACGTTGATGTCGTGCGTAGTGGAATTCACCAGCTCGACAAACTCATCGTCTCCGGTATCGCGCGTGCCGTCATGGTTGGCATCGCCCTGCAAGTCGGTCGTCCCAGAGCCGGGCGGGTCGCTCAAAAACTCGTTGATGACGATGTCACGACTCGAGTCGCCCACAAAGGTCACCTCGACCGGATTACTGTCGCGCGTGTCAGCGCGAATAACGACGTCAACCGGACCAGAGCCGCGCAAATCGGCGGGAACCAACACGTGAACTTCATCGAAACCCGGCATGTCAGGCGACCGAACGACTGACTCGAGCGTAAGTGCGCGTCCGCCGGCGGTTACGGAAAACTGCAACGCGTTTCGAACACCCGTGGAGAAAATGATCAGCCGCAAGGTGCCGCTTGTGGGATCAAACGGTCCAGGTTGCAAGGTGTTCGCGTCGAGAATCACGCCGTCGCCGAGGCCATCGCCGGTATACGTGAAGATGCCGGGAGCGGCACGCAAGCCAGCCACCCTCCCGCGGCTCGGGAAGCCGTCGGGGTTTGTAACGACAACTTCCGCAAAGCCAAGCTCAGTCTCAGGCGGCACGAGAAAGTTGACCTGAGTCGGCGAAACAAAAAAGATCTGCGCCGGTTGGCCGTTGACGGTCACCGTAGTTCCACCGACGGTCGTGGGGAATGTGCCGTTAGGAAGCTTTTGAGATTGTTGAGTGGTGTTTGCCAGCCGCGTTCCAAATGCGACCGCGACGCTGTCTGGCGCGACAGCCTCAGTCGTCGCCGGTTCGTGTCCGAACGAGGCGCCGTTTACGATGTTAAGAGTTCCAAAATCAGGTCGAAGTGGCGTTCCGGTTACGTAAATCTCCGAATTGTTCGCTATCGCTTCATTGGAGACACCCGTCAGGGCCCGTGGGAAATTGAAGGCGATGACTGTCCCGTCGTCGTTCATCGAAGAAAGAACATCGGCGGTGGCATCGTTTGAAGTTGTGTTTGTAACGCGCCCAAACGTCGACGACGGAATCTCGTAGGTATAAAGCTCGACGCTGCCGTCCGCATTGCTGCCCGTGCCGCTGACGCTTCGTCGCGCCGCGAAGGCGATGCGAGTGCCGTTGCCATTGAGAGTTGGATGAAGCGGGACTTCCGTAACTCGGGAGCTAAGGGCGGTAATTTGACGGGTTTCATTGTTGCGGCCGTCATAGAGAAAAACCTGACTCGTGTTTGTGGCCGTCTCGGCTGACCAGACGACACGCTTGCCGTCGTCACTGATCGCGCGACCAAAGGTCATCGCGAGCTCTTGAGCATTCGTGGCAAGTGTCCGGAGCGACGGTGCTCCGGTTCGGTTCTGAAGCAGCAGGTCGCGGTTCACGCTCGGCGTCGCGCCGCTGTCGCGAATGTAGGCGAGGCTGGTTCCGTCGCCACTAATCTTGGCGTCAGTGAAACCAACGATTCCGGACGCGTTCGTAAGCTGAGTGAAACCACCGGCTACGGTATCAAAGATGAAGATCTCGAAACTGCCGTCGGCGTTCTGGCTGGCGAGGTTGCGGTTGGACGAGAATGCGACGAAGCGGCCATCATCAGAGATCGACGGCAGAAAGTTTCCATCCGCAATTCTGTTTGCGATATCTCCGGGTGAAGTGTTGGTGATCTGAATGAGCTTCGCGCCGTCGTATAGGAAAATTTCGTAGTTCCCGTCGGCGTTGCTTCCGAGCGGGTCGGCGTTGGAAACAAAAGCGATGCGCGAGCCGTCCTGCGAGATTGCAGGTGCGGGCGCTCGTGAAAGGCCCATCTGGACGAAGGTTGGTGGATCGAGAGTGACGTTGGCTCTGATAGCGCGAAACGCTTCCACACCGCCTGCGCCCGCGACGTCTTCGGTGGATTCAAACGCGACGATCCGCCCGTCGCCGCTCATCGACGGGTTTAAGTTAATCGCCGCTTCGGATGTGTTGGTGAGGCGTCGGAGAGGGGACTGTGTCTTTGCGTTTTCCCAAGCGATAAAACACACCGCGGCAACCAGGAGAAGAACGAGGGAGAATCGTCTTAAGCAACGAACGAAGTTTTTAGTCCAGGGCATTAGCACATGCTGTTCTGGTTAAACCAGCTGGGCGTAAATAAGGGTTGTGTCCTGTTTATTTTCTCTGTGTGTCCTCTGTGTCTCTGTGGTAAATCTGATTAAGAAAAAACTCACCACGGAGACACCGAGGACACAGAGTACGCACAGAGGAATCTCGAATCAGGACAGACCGAAATTAAGGTCTTCGCGGATGGGTGATGGCAGGTCTGATAGAATAAAACGACAGGGAAGACAAGAGTTTGGCGGAACGTGTCAGAAACCGCTTTAGCAAAGGTTCTGGTAAGAGATCGACGTCGGTAAGAGACAATGAAGATTCTCATAAGTGGATCACACGGGCTGGTCGGAACAGCGTTGATCAAGGCGTTGGAGCCTGACGGGCACGAAACCTATAGTCTGGTGCGGCATTATCCGAATTCGCCGTCTGAGATCGAATGGAGTCCGGATCGCTACAGCATTGCTCTATCGCTTATCGAAGGCTTTGATGCGGTAGTCCATCTGGCCGGCGAAAGCATTGCCGAAGGACGTTGGACCGACGAGAAGAAGAAACGCATCCGCGAGAGTCGGGTGAAGGGAACTAAGCTGCTGGCCGATGCGCTGGCCAACCTGACACAGCCGCCAAAGACGCT
>JALZOO010000081.1 GCA_030913905.1 Acidobacteriota bacterium | reverse complement strand
TTGACGGCTGAAGAAGGTCCGCCCCAGTCGAAACATTAGATCCCGCAAACTCGTAAGTCCCGATTGATGAAAGCAATCGTCTATCACGAATACGGCTCAGCGGACGTGCTCAAGTGTGAAGAGGTCGCGAAACCCGTTCCCAAAGACAATGAAGTTTTGATAAAAGTCCGAACTGCTTCTGTCAATCCACTTGATTGGCGCCTCATGGAAGGCAACCCGCGCTTCCTCCGGTTAATTAGCGGTCTAAGCAAACCAAGAGACGGCCGACCAGGTGTTGATGTGGCCGGCGAAGTTGAAGCGGTGGGCAAGAACGTCACGAAGTTCAAACCGGGGGATAAGGTGTTCGGCTCGTGCAGCGGCGCTTTTGCAGAGTATGCGTGCACAGGCGAATCAAAGATTGTGATGAAGCCCCCCAACATTACGTTTGAGCAAGCCGCTTCGGTAAACGTCGCCGGGTTAACCGCGTTGCAGGGGCTTCGCGACAAGGGAAAGATTCAGCCGGGCAGCAGGGTTTTGATTAACGGCGCATCAGGGGGCGTGGGCATCTTCGCGGTGCAGATCGCTAAGACGTTCGGCGCTCACGTGACCGGCGTATGCAGCACAAAGAATGTCGACCTGGTCAGGTCAATCGGCGCAGATGAAGTTATTGATTACACCCAGCAGGATTTCACGACGAGCAACCAGCGCTACGATGTGATTCTTGACTGCGTTGGGAACCATTCATTTTCCGAATCCAGGCGAGTCTTAAATCCTGATGGAAGGCATGTCGGAGTCGGCGCGCCGCATGACCTGTCGATAACGGATCTGCTGGCTTCGATGACTAAAGACCTCTGGTTGTCAGTCTCCGGTAGTCAGAAGGCTGTCATGTTCATTGCGAAAGCAAGTCAAGCAGATCTGGCTCTGATTGGTGAATTCATCGCGGCTGGAAAATTAAAGCCGGTCATCGAGAGGCGTTATAGTTTGAGTGAAGCGGCCGAGGCTGTTCGGCATGTGGAAGAGGGGCACGCACGGGGAAAAGTGATTGTAACGAGTGAGCAGTGAGCGGTGAGCGGCAAGAAGTTCAGAGTTCAAGCTTTAGCTTGCCGTGAACCCAAAGACAACCTAAAGGTTGAACTCTAAACCACGAGCGGTCAGCGCGCAGTGTGCACTGGGCAGTGAGCAGTTAAAGACGACATCCGCAGATTAGGCCGATTACGCAGATTCAAAAGGCAATAGACAAATAGCAGAAGCAGTTCGGACCGTACTCTTGGTGCGCTTGTTCTTAATCCGTGTAATCTGGGCAATCTGTGGATGTGCGGTGAATGGTTGGGCAGCATGATGCCGCCGGAACCGACGCGGATACACGGGGGCAACTTTGAAGGGGTCAACACCGGCGGGGCAAAGCCACCGCCGCACATCAGGCGGCGAAGCCGTTGTGTACGTTGTCTTACTTCAGCGGTTGTGGCATGTCAGCGACGGTGTAGGCCATTACCGCCATGGTGGCCACGCAAAGGGCCAGGTCCTGTGGGTTGATCTTGTCGAGCGTGTCGGCATGTGTGTGGTGAATGTCAAAGTAATGCGTGCCATCCACATCCAGACTGCTACCGATTACGCCTTCACGCATGATTGGGCCAATGTCTGCGCCACCGCCGTTAGCTGCAATGCGGTCCGCGCGAATGCCGGAGAGTAGCTTGGCAATCTCCTGCATGTTGGCACGCGCTTGCGGCGGAGCGGTCGCGGCGAGGCCGAACCCATCGGGACGGTAGACACCTGAATCCGTCTCAATCGCAAGGAGATGTTTCGAAAGCTCGGCGCGATGCGCATCTCGATAGGCGTTGCCGCCGCGGAGTCCGTTTTCTTCGTTCGTGTAGAGGACAACACGGATGGTGCGGCGAGGTCGCAGGCCGAGTTCTTTGAGCAGTCTCACTGCCTCCCAGGCGATGATGCAGCCGCCGCCATCATCGTGTGCACCCTGGCCCACGTCCCAGGAATCAAAATGGCCGCTAACAAGAATTACCTCATCGGGTTTTTCTGAACCCTTGATTTCCGCAACCACATTTGCCGACTCAGCATCCGGAAGAAACTTCGCCTCCATCTTCAGCCGCAGAGTGGGCCGGTCGCCGCGATCGTATAGGCGCTGCAGCAACTCAGCGCCTTCGATGGTAATGGCCGCCGTGGGAATCTTAGGTTGCTTCTCGTCGTAATTCATCGCGCCGGTATGCGGCGTTTGAAGACTCACTGGCGTAACCGAACGAACAATCGCGGCGACCGCACCATGTCGGGCCGCGCGCGATGCACCTGCCCCACGATAACGAACTGTTTCACCGTAGTTCGTAAATGCGACGTTGTAGACGACGATCTTTCCGCGCACCTGCTCGCCCAGTGCATCGAGCTGATCGAAACTGCGCACAACCACGGCCTCGGCCGTGATGCCTGCCGCAGGGGTGCCGACACTGTTGCCTAATCCCAACATTGCCAGTTTCTGCGGGACGGGACTCGTCATTTCCAAACTCTCTTCGCCCCGCACCCAGTGTGGCACCATCACCTTTTCGGCGCGCACGTTGTCCAGACCGTCGCTTTTCATCTCGGCTATGGCCCACGTAATCGCGCGCTCCAAACTTTCGGAGCCACTGAGGCGATGACCGATTCGGTCCGTCAAATAACTGAGACGCTCATACGCTTTGTTACTAGTCAGCGCTGCGCCGATGATCCGTCCGGCAGGCGCGCGGTAGGCGTCAATGCTGACGGTCGGCGGCGGCAGTGGTGTTGGCGTGGGCGACGGCGAGGGTGTTGGTGTCGGCGTCGGTGAGGGTGTCGGTGTCTGTGCTGATATTGGCCGCGCAGGATCTTGTGGCGCGAAAGAGGCAGCGTAAGTCAGTGTAAGAATGAGTGCGAGCGATTGTAATAAACGCACGTCGAGAGTCTCCTCCGGAGTTGGAATGTGGCCGCCAGTTTAGCTGATTTGAGCAGTGAGCAGTGAGCAGTTTAAAACAACATCCACAGATTACGCGGATTAAGCAGAACAAGAAACGAGGCGCAGGAGGCAGGGGCAGGATGTCCTTCCTGGCTGCTAACCGCTTACCGCCAACTGTTCACCGCCAACTGCTCTCCGCTCACTGCTCACTGCTCACTGCTCACCGCTCACTGCTCACTGCTCACCGCTTTCGCGGCGGACGATGGCCAGCGACATGTCATCTACGAGTGGACTTGCGGCCGCGAAATCCTGAACAGCGCCCAATACGGAAAACAACACCGAGTCCGCAGCGCCGGCTTGCGCTCCTCGCAGTTGCGCCTCGAGCCGCGCATCACCAAACTCCTCCTCTGCGCAGTTGGCCGACTCTGTGATCCCGTCGGAATAGACCATGAGGAGATCGCCCGCACGAAGTTGGAAGGACCCCGAGACGTATGGAGTCCCAGGAAACGCGCCCAGCAACATTCCACCTTCGGACAGCAATTCCAAGTCTCCATTGGCGCGCAAGAGCAAGGCTGGGGGATGTCCGGCGCTGCAATATTTAACAAACCCAGTCATGGGATCCAACTTTGCGAGGAAGAGGCTGACCAGCGGCGCGATATTCATCGAAAGTTTCATCAGGCAGATGTCGCGGTTCACTCCCGCAACAATGTCCTTCGGCTCAGAGGTCACAGCCACGCGCGCCCCCACCAGCCCCACCAGATGCGTGGTCCACATCCCCGCCGCCAAACCCTTACCACAGATATCACCCAGCGCAAGGATTACGTCGTCGCTCTTCTCCTCCACCGTGAAAAAATCACCGGGTAAATGGCGAACAGCGAAAATCTCACTGGCAATTTCAAAGTCTCCGAAACGAACATGACGAGGGGCACAGAGACGCCGATGTACCTGGGCAGCTTCGAAAATCTCTGTATGCAGTTCAGCATAATCCTGTTGAAGGTCGGCAAGCCTAACCTCCAACTCGTGACGCGGTACCCTGGCGGGACGCGTCAGCCGGGAGCGACGGAGCCTTCCATCGATTAGACCGGTATTGAATCTTGCCTGACTCATGGGAGAGCTTCCCTCATTCAGTTAAAGCACATTTTCCATTTCTCATTTGACATTTTTCAGTTGTCATTGCAGGACACGTGGTCTTCTTGAGTAACAGGTTCCATCCAGGTTGTGTGTAACAAGTGCAATCTTTGGGTAAACTTTATTCCTTCGATAACAAATGAGAACTGTCAAATGAAATATGGAAAATCTGTTCTCCTCAACCTGACAAATAGACCTTGTCGTGCTAACCGACAAACTTGTAGCCACTGCCGTGAACGGTAAGAATAAACCGCGGCTCCTCTGGATTCGGTTCCAACTTTTGCCTGAGATGCACGATGTGTGTGTCGAC
>JALZOO010000609.1 GCA_030913905.1 Acidobacteriota bacterium | reverse complement strand
CTGTACTCAATTTGATTTCACAGGGAATTGAAGAGGCCCACCGTGCCGGAAAGCCAATCGGCATTTGCGGCCAGGCTCCTTCCGACTTTCCAGAGTTTGCCCGCTGGCTGGTTGACCAGGGTATCACCTCTATCTCGCTAAACCCGGATACTGCTATCAAAACGACGCTGGTTATTGCGGAAGAAGAGGCAAGGCTCTATCAGATACCGGTTCTCGCCAGGGCGTCGTAGTCGTTAATTTCATGCTCTGGCGCGGAGTGTTTGAGCCGGCACACTTCATTATGGAACGAAAGATGATGATCGGTATCAAGCAAAGGGCCGAAGCGAGTCTGCAGTCTCAAGGGTGGTTCTCGAGCCAATCTCAAGGAAACGACAAATGGACATTTGAGCGCCCCCTGGAATATTGAATGCTAGCATCCGATCGCTACCCCGAGGCGTCAGGGTTCCGCGGATGATTGCACTTCCAAATTGACTTCGCGAAATCTAAATGACATTGGGGAAACGCCTGATTAAATGGAAGCGGCAACTCCTTGGAGCGCGCTGGCCTGGCAGCGCTTTGTTCCGACTTACCTATTCTGGCCTGCCTTCGTTGACTTCTTCCTGGGCCAAGGCCAAAGCGGCGCCAGGCCGCCGCACTGCTATGTGAATGTCAAGCGTCGGAGGCGATCTTTGACCTTGAGAGACTGACTGCTATTCGTGGCACGACACAAGGTTCGTCACACTAGCGAGCATGCGGCCCTCTAAGGGCGATACCACCGCCCTGGGATTCTCTGTCTCCAGAAACGAAGCGCAGCCAACTAGGGCTGTTCGTTCTGTGCGGCGTCGAGTCTATCCCGGAGGCCGGCGGTCTCCTCTGCGGTCAAAGGAGCTATGGAACTATCTGGCCTGATGATGTAAGGCCGTTGTTCTTTTAAAACTGCATACATGCGCGTGGTCAATTTGCGAGCTACGGCCACGATCGCTTTACGGGCGGCTAGTTTCTTTGGCTGTCGCTGATAGATGCTGCGATAAAAGGCGCGTAGCTCTGGATCCTTACGAATGGCGGTCCAGGCACATTGAATCAGCTTGTTGCGCAAGCGACTGTCGCCACTGCGCGTAATAGAGCCCCGATTTTCTTTATCGCCGGTGGAGTCTTCGCTCGACACCAAGCCCAGAAAGCCGGCGATCTGGCGCACGTTGCTGATTTGGCGCCAATCACCCAGTCGGGCCAAGGCATGAGTGGCGGTGATGGTACCTACTCCGGGGAGGCTGACCAGATAACTAATGCAGTTGTGTAGTTCCGGATCGTTTTCACAGAGCTGGCGAATTTGTTTTTGCACTTTGGCGGCGGACAGATAATGAAAGCCCAGAGTGTCGATCAGCTGATCCAACTTAAAACGCACCGAGGGGTTGCAGGGCACTTGCTGTAGCTGCCTTAAGACTCGGGCGGACCATTTACCGTTAGCTGCGGGGAAAGGGATGCCTTCATAGAGTAGCAACGACTTAATGCGTAGCTTACTAGCTGTCAGTTGGGCCACCTGCGTATCACGTAGTTGCACCAGATGTCGCAACTCGCGATAGATTGGCGGGGGCACGTGGATGCCCTGCAGCTGACCGCCACGCAGCCCCGCGGAGAGTTTCTTGCTGTCGAGCCGATTCGTTTTCACTTTATTGCGCGGCGCGCTCGGCACCGACGAAGGTGAAACTACCAGGCAAAGCTGTTGGGCTGCGGTCAGCTCATCGTAGAGGCCAAAGCCCGTGGGCCCAGCTTCGTAAACAAAGGCTACCCGCTGCCCCGCGAAATGTTTGCGCGTATAGTTTAATAGCTGGCTGCCGTTGTGGGGCATGCTTAGAGAGCGCTGTAAGCTGCCGTGATCGGTACAGGTAATGGCCATCTTCTTTTTATCGACGTCTAGGCCGACAAAGATGTCACAGTTGCGCGCTATGAACTTTGCAAATTCCTCGGTTGCCGTCATGGTCGTTTCTCCTCGAGTTGGGCTGGCTAACACCTTACTCTAGTTACGCGACTCTGCCATTCAGCATACTTGTCTCCAAGGAGACCTCCAGTCGCGATGAACCTATTAGACAGGCC
>JALZOO010000044.1 GCA_030913905.1 Acidobacteriota bacterium | reverse complement strand
GGTCTTGGCAGCGATTCACGCTCGCTCACGCTCTGGAAATTTCATGTCGACTGGAACACGCCGGCCAATTGCACTTTCGGCCTTGGCAATCCGCGACGGCCCAATTCCGTGGTTCCCGTGGCTCCTTTTACGCTCTCATGCAGCGGCAGTGGGCAGGATTGCGTGCCGCAACCGGGCGCGGGGAATCCGGAGAAGCTCGACACTATCGGTGAACGTTTGATGTTTCGGCTTGCGTATCGACGATTTGCCGATCACGAATCATTGGTGGTCAACCACTCAGTCGATACTGGTCCGCCCAATCGGCGCACTGGAGTGCGCTGGTATGAAATTCGGGACCCTAACGGCACAACGCCCACTGTTTTCCAGCAATCGACCTACGCACCGAGTACGCCTCATCGATGGATGGGCAGCAAAATGCCGCACAGCGCATCTTTCGACAATTGTGCGGCAGTGGTTTTCGTCAAGAGGCTGGGATTATAGCAGGAGGCGGTGAGCAGTGAGCAGTGAGCGGTGAGCAGTGGGCAGTACTTGATGAGATTCTCATTAGCACCGTGGCTTTAGCCCGGTGACCGGTCACCACCGAATCAAGCGGGAAACCGTTTAAACGGTTTCGGATTTTGGTAGAACACTTGGTCCACCGGGCTAAAGCCACGGTGCTAATGAGAGAACAAAATGAACCCGCCCACAGCTCACTGCTTACCGCTTACTTTACTGCTTACTGCTCACTGCTCACCGCCTTCTCACCTGCAGCTCGGCAGCTTGAATGAGCCTATTCGCGTGTGCCAGTTAAACGCTCCGGTCTCTTTCTGGTATTCGGTGGTGTACCAAAAACTACAATCGTCGGTTGGATCGACAGTCAAGGCGCTGTAGTCACCCCACCGCGTAACGGTGTCGCACTTGGTGTTACCGCGGGCATCGACTACGGGGTCGCCGTTGTCATCTGTCATCGGGCACTGGCAACGACCATTTGCCAACTTGCAACGCTGCGTGCCGGTCCCATCATGTAAGCGAACCTCCGCACCGAGAGTGCTCAAGGGATCGCCGGGTCCGCGACTGGCGTAGCGAATGCCGGGAAAGATCGTCGTGCTTGACACGCTGTACCCGATGGCCAGGTTCCCCACCTTGTCCATCGCAATGCTACCCATCCATCGATGAGGCGTACTCGGTGCGTAGGTCGATTGCTGAAAAACCGTTGGCGTTGTGCCGTTAGGGTCCCGAATTTCATACCAGCGCACTCCAGTGCGCCGATTGGGCGGACCAGTATCGACTGAGTGGTTGACCACCAATGATTCGTGATCGCCAAATCGTCGATACGCAAGCCGAAACATCAAACGTTCACCGATAGTGTCGAGCTTTTCCGGATTCCCCGCGCCCGGTTGCGGCACACAATCCTGGCCACTCCCGCTGCATGAGAGCGTAAAAGGAGCCACGGGAACCACGGAATTGGGCCGTCGCGGATTGCCGAGGCCGAAAGTGGAATTGGCCGGCGTGTTCCAGTCGACATGAAATTTCCAGAGCGTGAGCGAGCGTGAATCGCTGCCAAGACCCATCACGTAGTTCGGCGAACCCGCAGGCGGGGCTGCTGGCCCGGTGGCATTACCTTGAGCATCCGCCAGCGCTGACGTCGCTCCGTCAAGATCGGAAGGCATCAAACCAAAAACACTGGAAGGAAGCTGAACGCATTGCTGCGTCGCGGGCAATCCCTGCAACATTTTCTGTCGATCGTAGGCGCATACACGCGAGCCCAGAAACCGGTCCTGCGAGTTATACATGTTGAAGGTGACGTAATAACCATCGGGCCATACGCCAAGTTTCGGATAATCGTCGAAAGCGTTGTATTTGAACTCGTAGAGATGGTAAGTACCGGTGGCATCGGGAGTGGTGGAAACAGCGACGCATTGCGAGAAGCCGTTGTTAACGGAGAATTGTGATAACACCCAGCGGCGGGCAATCTTGTCATACTGGACGATCGGATCGCCGTCGTTGTTTACAGCGCAATTGCCTCCCAGCTTCTTCCAGAGTTTCTTGCCGAGAATTGGCCCAACCACAATCGCACCCGTGCTCTTATCAAAAACTGCGAACGACTCGTTTACCCATTGAACATACTGAGTGTCGCCCACAGCACCACTGGTATCAGGGGGAGAGCCGTGAACCGAGAACGTGCCTTGTGGTCCAGTGAAGTTGTTTCCGATGCCTTCTATGCTCTTGCCCGGGACCGGCGCCTCTCCTCGCGGTGCTGCTGTCGCGGCGGTTGCCCGGGTCCGTCGTCGTGCTACTGAAGATTGCAGCACCGGATCTCTGCGGGCAGGACCCAGGCTCACCAGGACATTCGGATTCATCCGAATGCGTTTCTTCTCACGTGGGCCACCAAGCTGGACCGGCTCCGGAGCTATGCCACGAAGCGACTCTGTTGATGTCGCCATGCCTGCGGCTGGAACTACCTCAATCCCCTGATCCTGCGGAATGGCAGCATTCGCGCTTAACGGCTTGCGACTCGATAGCCCAAAGAGCACCATGACCGACAAAAGCAACAGCGCGATGAGCGTCAAGGGAAGACGTTTTGACATGTAAGGCCTCCTTTGGCAGGCGATGAATACAAACAGAGAAAGACGTATGGTTGACTTCAACGTGCCGGTGAGTTTGAAGAGGAATCGAACCGGCTGAAGTCGGGTTGAGATTGGTCAGTTCTGAACAAGTCGAGCGTTCTTATCGCCATACTCCGCGCTCACAGAAGGCGCGCGCAGTAGTCGCAAATCCACTTCCAATATCGAGGCGTTCATCAGGTCCCCACCGTCGCCCGTAGCTTTGAGACGGTCGATGTGATGATGAAATCTCGCGAGCACACGTTGATACACCTCATCGGCGGTGAGACCGTCGACGAAACCGCGGTCGATCTCAGAATCGCACTCGAAAAACACCTCTGCCAAAATGGGTGGATATGTGAAATTGTCGCTGTAACCGAAATAGGCGCGGCAACCATTCTCGACGAAGTTTGGGCCCAACCCGGCGGCTGTTTCACACGAAAGAAAATGCACAATCTTTCCCTTGCACTCTTCCAGACTGAAGTGGCCTTTGCTGAAAATCGGATCAAGGTTGTCGCCGGTGTAGCTGTTACGAAAGCCATGGCCCACGCCGGTTATGTAAAGGACATTCTGTTTGCGGGCCTGCGGGGCCACGTCGGCCCGACGGGCCAGGGCACCCTGGCGGCGGACAATCTTGAAGCCCTTCTTTTCGATATGCGGATAGACGTTGGCTTCGCGATATTCAAAAGGCGCCTTGGTAACCGGATCAAAGTTGGCGTCGATCGCCAGGACCACGGCATCGACAGTCGTGGTCACCTTCTGCGCCGGCGGTTTCTTTTTCTTCTTTGGCATTTCTTAACGCTTGCGTTTGACACTCTGACGCTGTCGCGTGGGCGTGCGCTTCTGCGCTCGCTTGGCCGGGCGCGGGGGAGCGGCGCCGCTTGCCGACGCTTTTTGCGATTGCTCGATCAAGTTGCGGATCATCTGGTGCTCGATTTCGATTAACAGCTTGCCGACCTTCGTCCGGTTCTTAACTTCCGTGATGGCGCGCGACTTATCGATCACGCC
>JALZOO010000035.1 GCA_030913905.1 Acidobacteriota bacterium | reverse complement strand
GACACATACAAAGAGAAGAGAAAAACGGAGGAATATTCTGTTATTCATAGCGCGAGGAACCGGCGGTTGTAAAACTCCAAATAATTCAGTAGTCGAGGCGAATGAAAAGATAAAGCTTCCGGCGACTTTCGTAAAGTGCGGGCCGTCAAAGGCCCGAGCGAGCCCTTACGGCGGTTGAGGAGGTTCCCACCCGGGACCGGGTTGAACGTCGTCGGGGTCGTTCTAGGCGCCGGTAGTATTCTGAATCACACTTAGCCGACTGACTCCCGGATGTTTTGCGTGCTCTTCGATGCGGTCCAGCGCGCGTAGAGCCAGCGCCAGTGCCTTCCGTCCATCGCTTCCCGAAACGGGAGAAGGCAAACCGTTTTCCACGGCTTCGATGAAAGCAACAATCTCAGCTCGCAGCGGTTCGACATCAACGACGTCAAGGTTCTTCACGTGAACACCGGGCCACGCGCCGTCAGCAGTGGGCGGCGCCAGACTACTAATCGACGCATGTTTGGTTGAATAATCGACAGCCACGTAGTCATGTGGTTGGAAGAAACGCATCTTGCGAATCTTTTCGGTGCCAACTCGGGAAGCCGTGACGTTGGCTACGGCGCCGGAAGAAAACTCAAGCCGCGCATTGGCGGCATCCACTTTGTTTGTGAGTATGGGAATGCCGACCGCGTGGAGCTCCGTTACCTCAACGTCTTCTCCAACCAACCATTGAACAATGTCGAGATCGTGAATCATCAGGTCAAGCACGACGTCGATGTCGAGCGAACGGGCGGTGAATTCCCCGACGCGATGAATCTCGAAGTAGACGGGATTGCGAACGTGCGGACGCAGCGCCACGAGAGCGGGATTAAACCGTTCCAAGTGTCCGATCTGAAGCAGCGCGCTACCGCTCGCAGCGGCGGCAATCATTTCATCGGCTTCGTCGAGAGTGCGCGCTATTGGTTTCTCTACCAGCACATGAATCCCGGCTTCGAGTAAACGGCAGGCAATGTCAGAGTGTGATTCAGTCGGAACCGCCAAACTCACGGCGTCCACCTTACCAATCAGTTCTCGCCAGTCTGCCGCCCACGCCACGTTTCGCTCGCCGCCGATGCCGCGTGCTGTTTGCTCGTTGATGTCGCAGACCGATACAAACTCGAGTAGCCCCTCCTCGGCGAGCACGGCGTGAATACGCGCATGCTGCTTTCCAAGGTGGCCCACGCCTATGACTGCGGTACGAAGTGGCATATCGGTGTCAGTAGTCAGTGGTTAGTTGTCAGTAGCAGATTTGTGTATGGATATTATTTCGATGATACTCACTTGCTCAGTTTAGATTAGTGGTCACGACAACGACGACAGAGCAACTGGCGACTGACAACTGACTACTAACCAAATCGGAGCGACTATACTTGCAACCTTTGAGCCTTGCCAAGCGCGGCAGTCTTTTACTCTTTCTCGTAATAATCTCGGCTTACCTGTACGGGCTGGGCCATCTTCCTTTGGTTGGCCCGGATGAACCGCGCTACGCGCAAATCGCGCGCGAGATGCTGCTGCGCAACGATCTCATCACTCCCACTCTTGGCGGTCATCTCTGGTTTGAGAAACCGGCGCTGCTCTACTGGATGATGATGGGCAGTTTCAAGCTCTTCGGAGTTTCGGAATGGTCTGCTCGGTTTCCTTCGGCGCTCTCGGGGATACTCACAATTGCAGCAGTGTTTTGTGTGGCCAGAAAAGCGGATCGAATCCAGGGCGACGAACAGCGACATGACTGGAGTTTTTGGAGTGCATTAGTTTCAGCTACAACGCTGGGGATGATTGTTTTTTCCAGAGCAGCATCTTTTGACATCGTTCTAACGATGACCATGACGTGGGCACTTGCCTGCTTCGTCCTCTCCGAGCTGGAACTACGTACAAGACGCCGTGGACTGTTCCTCGCCGGATACTATGTGTTCATCGGGCTTTCGCTTTTGGCCAAAGGGTTCATCGGTATCGTCCTGCCTTTGGGAATTGCCGGCGGCTACTACGTTCTGCGCAGAACCTGGCCTGAGCGTCGCACTTTTTTCAGCTTCGTCTGGGGAATTCCATTGGCGTTGCTGGTGGCCGCCAGCTGGTATGCCTCGGTTATTTGGAGACACGGTTGGCCGTTCATCAACGAGTTTATTCTTCAGCACCAGTTCGCCCGCTACCTTTCAAATAACTATCACCATCCCGGTCCGATTTATTACTACCTGCTTATCATCGTCCTGCTTTCGTTGCCCTGGACTGTGTTTCTGATCGACGGAATTGCAAAGGCAGTAAGTTCACGCTCGCTCAAGGATGATGGCGACGCGAGGGGGAAGGTGATCACTTTCGCGCTAGCATGGCTAGTTTTGCCGCTTATTTTCTTTAGCTTCGCGCGAGCAAAACTGCCCGCTTACATTTTGCCTGTATTGCCGGCGGCCGCTTTGATAGTCAGTGAACGCATTGCACGACTTACGTCTGACGCGGGTGCCGCTCTATGGCCGATGAGATTAAGTGGGCTTGTTTGTATTGCGTCTGCGATAGCGGTTTTGATCTACGGCCGACGGTCTGCCGAAATTGATGTTTACTGTGCGATCTTGATTGCCGCGACTTTGGCTGTGGCCGGGGGCTTTGCCCTGTTGTCGAGGTATCGCAAGGCTTCGTTGATGTTGATCGGCGCCAGCAGTCTCGTCATCGTCGTCCTCACGCTTCACTGCGCTGCGAGCAAACCCGCGGAACGCGAATCCGCGAAGCGCCTGCTCCAGCTAGCGGACGCCAAAGGCTATTCACAGACCCCGATCTACGGCCTACAGCCGGACGATCGCACGCCGGAGTTTTACGCAGCAGGCCGCGTCATCTATGGTCCCGACGGTGAGCCGGTCATGTACATCGGACCGCCCCAGTTAGTAAACGAGACTCACAGACGCGGTGAAGTTCTCCTGGCATTCGTGCCAGTTGCGGATGCCGACGCGCTTATGGGCGCAACAGCCGCGATCACAGATGTGATTGGAGATAACGGGAGATTCGCCCTGGTGGCAGTGCGGCCGCGCTGAGTTGGCCCGAGTGAGCGCTCAAAATCACCGCAGGTTTTTCATGAAGAAATCTATCACTGGCCGATCGTATTGCTCACCTTGTTCGCCTGTTGCTGATGACACCTTGAAGCCGGTTAGAGGTAAATCCGTTTTCGCCTCCAGGTTGGCAGGATTGGGAAAACAACTTTGCAAAGCAATCGTGGACTCGCGGAGATAACCATCGTCAGCGCCGGCCAGCAACAGAATCCGCTGGCTGTTGAGACCTCTCGCTAACTCACAGGAGGAATTGCTTTCATAACGGCCGAGAAAGTACACGCGCGTCGCCACGCGAGCGAGTCTGAGCAACAGATTATTACTTACGCCCACGTCTTCACGCACCGCAGCATCGACTAACTCATCGGGACTCGCGGGAACAGAATCCAGGACCATTACCTGTATTCTCGGATCCTTACTCGCACCTCGCAGCGCGGCGTAGGCGCCGAGCTCCACGCCATAAACTCCCGAGCGATTCGCGACTAGCGGAGTACGGTTTTCGACTTTGATGGAATGCAGAAAGTCGAGCGCCGCTAACAGGTCGTCAGCCTCCTGCGTTCCAAAGGTGGTGGAGCGTAGCGCCGGGTTTACTCCATGCGCACGCAGGTCGGGCCAAAGGATTGTGGAATTAGTAGCCTCGTTTAGCTTGATGCCCAGATTGAACAGCCAGGAACGGTCGCCGCCGTATTGGTGAAGGAAAACTACGGCGGGCGCTCCCTCCGCGCCGCGCAACAGCCAGCCACGAGCCGGGGTGCCGTCGCGATTTCGCCACGTCTCGTCAGTCACTTTCAGTGCTGTACCGCTTATTTGTTTGAAGTCCTGCGGCGTTACCAAATATCCGCCACGCGGTGGACGCGTAATTCCGTAGACGATCGAAGCGAGCGCAATGAGAATCGCCACGAGCAGGACCACCAGGATTGGTAGTAGCGACTTGAAAAGTTTTTTGCCAAGTGGGCGGCGGCGAGCCATAAGAAGAATTAGGAGATTGCGTGAACAGCCTTATGTCGTATGCTCTGGTTACCCAGCGCTGATCCACGGTGTTCTCTTCTCAAAGTCCTTTCTTAGCTAAATGAGCGTAGTCTTCCGGCGTATTGATGTTGTCAAAAAAGTGTGCCGCTCCTTCAAGTGAAGCAATCTCATCAAACCGAACCCAACGCGTCTCGACAGATTGTAGCAGAGCAATGGGCCTTCGCTCCCCTGATTTGATCAGCGACTCTGCACGCGCAAGGCATTGGGCCACGCGATAAAGTGAGCAAAGCGGCTGAGGCACTTCATCGCTTTGGATGGGAGCAACGGCGTCGAAGCCTTCGCGTAGATTTGCCAGTCGATTGAATAGTTCGCTAGTGACTAACGGAAAATCGCAAGCGACCACGAGGGCCCACTCTGCTGAGCAAGCCGAGAGTGCGGCATGTACACCCCCCAGCGCTCCCCACTTCGGATACACATCAGGCACAGCCTCGAGATCTGTGGCTGCTGCGCCCACAACTCTTACCGTGCGCGCGACCGCCGAGACTTCCTGGGCGATGCGCTCGACGAAAGTCTGGCCGCCAATGGTTAGCCGCGACTTATCGGTTCCCATTCGGCGAGCCTCGCCGCCGGCGAGAATGAAGCCTTCGATTGATTCCATCTGGAATGTCAGGGTAAGAGCGTTGGACAAAGTCTGCCGCCGACGCCGCGGGCAACTTATCACGCAAGAAAGTCGCGGGCAAGAGGAACGTTTTTCGTGTTTTGTGCGTCTAAGGAGCGGTCGCACGAAACGTTTCTGCGAGCACGTGCTGACCGATTCTCTCAGCGAATTACAAGCACCTTGACCGGTCTCCAAGCGAAAGCTATAGTCGCCCTTAAGGACGCTGCCTTAGCGTCGCCGGCAGTTGGCAAGAAGAGGTTATTTTTAATGAAGCTATTTTTAAAAGTCGTGTGTGCTGCAATGTTTGTTGGCCTTCTCAGCATTGTAGCTGCGGCACAAAACCAGATCGTTGATACGGCGACCAAAGACTCGCGCTTTTTTGCGCTCGAGGATCTGCGGCCGGGAATGAAGGGCACCGCCCGGACGGTGTTCTCGGGCAGCGAGCCCGAGGAGTTTGGCGTAGAGATCCTTGGCGTGTTGCCTGGTTTCCCGGGGCCTCGGCAGTCTGCAATTATCGCCAGGCTGAGCGGCGCAAACGTAGCTAAAACAGGCGTCTTTGGTGGGATGTCTGGCTCTCCGGTCTACATTGATGATCGCCTGGTTGGCGCCATCGCGTTTAGTTTTCCTTTCTCAAAGGAACCCATCGCGGGCATTACTCCAATCAAGCAGATGATCGACCTTTTTGAGAAAGGCTCAACGCAACCCCAGCGTGCACGAGAACCGAGACTAATCACATATGCTGAGCTGGCATCGACTGAATGGAAAGCGAAGTTCCCTAAACAGGCGGTAAGCTCAACCTCGTTCATGGCTCCAGTGTCCCAGGGTTCGGCGCTGCTCCCGCTGCTGGGTCAACAGATGGCTCCGATCGCTACTCCGGTCGTCTTTGGTGGGATTAGTCAGGAGTCGTTGTCGATGTTTGCGCCCGAGTTGATCGCAAACGGGCTGCTGCCCGTCTCCGGTGCCGGCGGTTCCGCGGGCATTACGCCCCTCGCAAAAGCCACCGAGAAAACGCTGACGCCGGGAACGTCAGTTAGTGTTCAGTTAGTTCGCGGTGACTATTCCATCGCGGCTTCGGGAACGGTGACATTTCGCGACCAGACCCGCATATACGCCTTCGGCCATCCGTTTCTCAGCCTGGGCGCTTCCGACATGCCGATGAGTGAGTCTTCGGTCGTCACAGTAATTCCCAACGTGAACAATTCATTCAAGCTTTCCATCCCGGGCTTGATGATGGGCTCGATTTCTCAGGACCGCGCCTCGGGCGTCTTCGGCGAACTGGGTCAGGCCCCGAAGATGATTCCGGTCAAGATAAACTTGCGCACCAGCCGCGATCGCAGCGAGTCGTATTCATACGAAATCGCCAACGACTCTTTCCTCACGCCACTGCTGCTGAACATCACGGTCTTCAACACGATCACTTCAAGCGAACGTGTTTTGGGTGACTCCACAATCACGATCAAAGGCGCCATCAATGTGAAGGGGCAGGAACCTATAGAGGTTGATCGCCGTTTCTCCGCTTCCAATTCGCCGATTCTTGCCGCAGGCTCCGTTGCCGGCCCCATCAGTTCATTGCTTGGCAGCGGTTTTGACGACGTTCAAATTGAGGGCGTGACACTTGATATTTCGTCGTCCGACACGAAGTACGCCGGCACATTGGAGCGAATCGCGCTCAACAAGACCGAGGCGCGTCGCGGGGAAAAGATTGAGATTCAGGCGCATGTTAGAACAGAGTCGGGGAAACTATTCGTGCAGCGAATTCCGGTGCAAATTCCTGACGACGCCACGCCGGGTCAATTGCTCGTATTCGTGGGCGATGGCGGCGCGCTTGACGAGGGTTCGTCTACCAGGGCTTTTGTGCCGCAGGATCTGGGCCAGTTGGTGAAGGCAATAAACAAGGTGAAGAAGAGCGATCGGCTCTACGTGAAGCTGTTTCGCATCACGCCGGGCGCGGTCATCGGCACGAGCGAGCTGCCAAACCTGCCTCCATCAATGGTGGCTACGCTCAACAGCGACAGAAATTCAGGCGGCTACACGCCTACCGCACTCTCTGCGGTTTATGAGATGGAGTTGCCGCCCGCGGAGTACGTCATCTCCGGACAACAACTGATTGCTCTCGATGTTGTCCCCTAGTTGAGTCTCGAGAATCGGCTAAAAAAATGCCCGCGAGTTGGCTTGGGCAAGGCCAACCGCGGGCTGTTTTATTGTCGACATCTCGCGTATCGAGATATCGCCGGCACTGATGTTTCTCTTCTTATCAGAAATAGCTATACCCTGACGCATTCCAGGAAAATGAGCGCGTGTTTCTCAAGCCTTCCTGGCAACGAAGAGGAATCTTCTCTCGGAGTTTGGGATCAGGCTGCCTTTCGTGGTCAGTCCTGTCTCTTCCAACCTTTTCCCGAGCCCTTCGCCTCCAAAAAATAGGAAGGTGGCTGCATTAGGGGCCCACTCAATAAGTTTAGGCAGTTGATCTTCGAAACGTTCCAGGGCGCGGCTGGTCATAAAGTCAGCGTCAGGAGTTCCTATATTTTCGAATCGTTCAGGAACCACAGTGCTGCGTTCCGAAACTTGCGCGTTGGCTAACGCTTCGCGCAGGAAAATAGCTTTCTTTTTAGATGCCTCAACCAATACCGCCTGGATATCGTGCCTGACGATGAGACAGGGAATGCTCGGCAGGCCGGCGCCTGAACCCACGTCGATGACGCGGGCGCCGTTCGGCAGGTGCTCAAGCAACAGCAGGGACTCGAGAATGTGACGCGTCGCAAACGCTTGTGGTGACGTTGGGGCAACGAGGTGAAGACGTGCGTTCCAGGTGTTGAGATGTTCGTAATAGTTTGTGAGACGATTGAGTGCTTCGTCCGAAAGCACCACTTTGTAGCTTTCAGCCTTCGTCTGAAGCGTTTCACGAAAAGTTGTTATCGAATTATTCGAGTTCACCTTGGGTACAAGCCAGAGCCGACGCTGGGCGACGAAATGTTTGTAGTCCGACCAATATAGCTTACCTGCCCGGGATTGCATTCGGCTGTTTTGTACTGTTTCAGTTTGGCACGAGCGAGTAGGGGCCCACTCAACAGAGCTTCACAAATGGAACCGGGAGCGGTAGCGACTGGGTCTAATTGCCTCACACACAATCGCGTCTTGTACGGAGCCTTGTAATCAACCAATACCGGGTCGCTACCGCTGCCGGTTCCGTATTTGTGTGGCGCTGCTCTCCCAAGTTTCGTTCAGTCTCCTCCACTGTCTGTGGCTTTGCTCGCCGACAGGCTTGCATGAGATTCTTGATCGCCAGTTGAAGCCAGCAAACACCATGAGCGACGATCTCGCGAAACAACATAGAGGGCTAGGGCGGTCCGTAGTCGACATCATTTCAGAGTACGTCGCAGGACTAGACTCCTGGAAAGTTGCGTCTGACGCGACACCTCACGATCTCGAGAAGCTGTTTGACGAGCCGTTTCCCGAGAAGGGGATCCCGGCCGCGGAAATTCTCGACCGCTACAAACACGACGTGTTGCCACATGTAATGCAGGTTCCCAGTCCACGCTACTTCGGTCAGTTTAATCCGACGCCGCTGCCCATCGGCGTGTGGGCCGACGCCCTTTGCTCGTCCCTGAATCAAAACGCCGGCGCTTGGCGCAATGGGCCAACATCCGCGATGATCGAAGCGCGCGTGGTGCGGTGGTTATGTGAACTGGTGGGTTACGGCCCGAAGAGTTTTGGCGTTCTTGCGAGTGGCGGCACCGAGGCGAATCTGATCGCGCTCAAGTGCGCGCGCGACAACAGCTATCGTGCGGCGGTCAAAGACGGTTTGAGATCTGCACCCGGTGATCTGGTCGTTTACGCGTCGGAACAGGTGCATTTCTCAGTCGAACGAAGCGTGGACATTCTCGGTCTGGGACGAAACAGTTTGCGAAAGATTGAGACGGATGACAGGTTTCACGTCCGTCCTGACGCGCTCCGCAAACAGATTGCGTCGGATCGTGACGCGGGCCGCACGCCGTGCTGCATCATCGGTGTTGCCGGCACAACCTCAACGGGGGTTATCGATCCGCTTGAGGAACTGGCGACGATAGCGCGCGAGAATAATTGCTGGTATCACGTCGACGCTGCTTATGGCGGGACACTCGCGTTTTCAAAAGCGCATCGGGAGAAATTGCGAGGAATCGAACTGGCTGACTCAATCACGTTCGATCCACACAAGTGGATGTTTGTGCCGTTTGCCTGCGGGGCAGTACTCGTGCGTGAGGGCGGCAGCGTTCTACGGGATGCATTTGATATCACGCCGGAATACCTCAACGAAGATCGTGGAGGCGCGGACGTTGAGTTTGATTTTTTCCGTTATGGCCAGATGGGGACGCGCCGGTTCAACTCGTTGAAGCTCTGGATGGCCTTGAAGTTCATGGGCCGTCAAGGCTATGCGGAGGTGGTCGAGCGTCAAATCGACCTGACGAAATACCTCGCCGACCGCCTTGATCAACTGAGCAACTTCGAACGCGTTGGAGAAGTCGAGACGGCTGTCTGCTGTTTCAGGCTCATGCCTCGGGAATTTGTGAATGCCACTGGTCTCGAGCAGGATGCATTACAACAGCGACTGCAACAGAAAATTGAGCGCAGCGGCGAGGCTTGGATTACGACTACGGTGCTAAATGGACGGCGCGTCCTGCGCGTAAACATCAATAGCTTTCTTACCGAGCGCCGTCACATCGACGATTTGCTAGAATTGCTGGAGCGTAAAAGCGGCGACTGTTAGCTTGTAACGCAAACTGTTAGTCTGCGAGGTCGTAGCGCAATCTTATTTAGAACGGATCGAGGGAGTTTATTGTTTGGGCTTTAGAAAACTGACATTGCTATTGGTGCTGGTCGCTTTATTCGTTTCGGCCAGTCTTCCTCAGGTCCCAGCACAAACCAACTCGCTACGCTCATCCAGCGTGATCAAAACGCAGGCAGAATTTGATGCACTGGCTGTCACTTACGATCCCAACACGCCCTATGCCTTGCCCCACCTGTTGTTCGTAATCGATCGCAAGGACAGCAACAAGATCTATTACGTCAACACGAAGCGGTATGCGTTTCACAAAGATTTTGTTAACGGCAGCTACCTGTCACTCGAGCGCGGTCGTGAATTTTTTGAGAATAATTATCTAAAGCCGAACCGCCGTTTCATTCTCGGCACCATCGCGTATCAAACACCAATCAAACGTTGGACGTTTGAATCCTGGGAAGGCGATTTGATTTCAGCCGACCTGATCAAGCTCGCCGCAGACGTGATCAATACCAGCTTTTTTGCACCGGTAGCTTACAAACCCAACTCAATCCGTCAGGAGGAAGAATCCAGCAAAATCCCAGCGTTTCAGCGCGTTTTGCAAAGGGACATCGCGAAAGAGCAGGAATATCAGGCGCTGAATTTGGCGAAAGGAATAGGCCGAATTCATGTGATCCCGAAGTTCGATGAGCATGTAGAAATCGGTTTCAACGAAATCCTCGTGCTTAACGAAGTGCCTGTTACCCTGCCGCCGGTGGCTGGCGTGATTACTTCAAAACCTTCGACGCCGCTTTCGCACATCAATCTGTTGGCGAAGGGTTGGGGCGTTCCCAACGCGTATATCAAGAACGCGTCGGAACTCCTGAAACAGTATGACGGCTGGTGGGTGACGTTTGAGACAAAGCGCGACGGCTATTCAATAAAGCGCGCCGACGTGGACCAGTTGCGGGAGTATCAACGGCGGATGGCGCAACGCCGCGACGTCATGAAGCCGCGTTACAATCTGTACGAGCAGCGGTTGCTCGGTTTGAGATCGCAACGAGCGCGATCCTCGATAGCCTTTGGTAGTAAGTCGGCAAATCTCGGCGAAGTAATGAACGCTCGTTTGCCGGGAATCGTCGTCCCCAATGGCTTCACTGTTCCTTTTTACTACTACGATGAGTTTCTAAATTCGAATAAGCTCGATAACGCTGTTTACACGATGCTGAATGATCAGCGGTTCGTGCACGACCCCGCGTACCGGCGTGTGCAGTTGACGAATCTGCGGGAGAAGATTCAGCAGGGAAGGTTTGATGAGAAGTTGCAGGCCGAGATCCTGCGCCGGGCGAGGCTGGAGTTTCCCGGGAAGGGCTTATTCGTTCGCAGCTCTTCCAACACGGAAGACCTGCCAAATTTCAGCGGGGCTGGACTGTATACCACCGTTCCCAACGTTCGTGATGAGCGCCAGCTGATTGAAGCCATCAAAACCGTCTGGGCCTCTCTTTGGAATTTCGAAGCCTACGAAGCGCGCGAACGATCGGTGATAGACCATTCAAAGGTCTTCATGGCGGTGTTGATTCAGGAAGGCATAAACTCCGAGAGCTCCGGCGTCATGATTACTGCCGATCCTTTCGATCACGAAAACCGGCAAGCGATCTACATCAGCGCCAAGCGAGGCCTGGGCATTAAGGTCGTAGAAGGCAAGCGAGTGGCTGAACAGATCATTTACCGCGGTGGCACGAATGCGGTTCAGGTCTTGACGAGA
>JALZOO010000019.1 GCA_030913905.1 Acidobacteriota bacterium | reverse complement strand
GAGCAAAGAAAGCTCGGTCGATATCAGAACGTCGAAGTTACTTCGCTTCTGGATCAGAACGCGACCAAAGCCAATCTCATCTATGCGCTCCAGCGACTGGGAGGAGTTTCAGACGCAAAACCACCGGCCGGCGCACCTGCTGAGCTGGAAAAGATCAAAGCCGCGGAGCCGGAAGATGCGGTGGTTGTCTATTACGCCGGGCATGGCACTGCACAGCACCAGCGTTTCTATTTGATTCCTCACGACATGGGTTACCAGGGAAAGCGCACTGAGCTTGACGTGGCGGGACTCAACAGCATGCTGTCCCACAGCGTTTCTGATCTCGAGCTGGAGCAGGAATTTGAGCGTATCGACGCGGGCCTGACTTTAATGGTCATCGACGCCTGCAACAGTGGCCAGGCGCTGGAAGCGGAAGAGAAACGGCGTGGGCCAATGAACTCCAAGGGTTTGGCCCAACTCGCTTATGAAAAAGGTATGTACATCCTTACCGCGGCGCAGAGTTATCAGGCGGCGCTGGAGGCGGCCCAACTCGGCCATGGTTATTTGACTTACGTCTTGCTCGAAGAGGGTTTGAAGTCGGCCAGCGCCGATAATCAGCCGAAAGACGGCCAGGTGGTGTTGCGTGAGTGGCTCGACTTTGCGACCGAGCGAGTGCCGCAAATGCAGGAAACAAAAATGCGCGCCACGCGTGGCGTAGGGCTCGAAATCGCCTTCGTTGAAGGAGAAGAAAAGGTGGCAGACGTGGACAAGCGAACTTTGCAAAGGCCACGCGTCTTTTACCGGCGCGACCAGGAAGCGCAGCCCTTGATTGTTGCTAAGCAGTGAGCAGTGAGCAGTGAGCAGTAGGCAGAAGGCAGGAGGCAGAAGGCAGGAGGCAGGAGCAGGAGGCAGGAGCAGGAGGCAGAAAGCAGAAAGCAGAAAGCAGAAAGCAGAAGGCAGAAAGCAGAAGCCAGTCCGGAGTTATCCGCAGATTTCGCAGATTACACAGATAAGATTCGTTAATCGAAAATCGTAAATCGTGAATAGATTGTTCGGCCTGTATTTAAGCGGTCCTACGCCCACACCCTGGCGCCGTCGATTTTTTCACTCACAAGGACACCCGTCCGTTTTGTCCTGGTTTAGAAGATAAGCGATCCACGAAATCACACTAAACAACACAAACCTCTTTCGTGTAACTTCGTGGACTCTTCAACCTTCATGGGACCAGGGAGGTTAACCAGGACGCGAAGGTGAGCCAGGCTTGTGTGCCGCCCAGCATCAGGCGCAGCGGCTGCGATGCGACGATGAAGAGGCCCGCTAATATCGTCGTGCGATGGACGCGCCTGAGTGTAACGAGGTCGTAGAGAACACAAAGCAAAACAAACGCATCGGTCAGACCAAAAAACGCGGGTGGGCCTGCCTTCATGATGGCCAAAGGCAGTCGAGCAATTGCCGCGGCCAAAATTGAAATGGTTCCGAGCATCATCAAGCGCTTATGCACGTCAGGCCGCCGGCGAAAATAAAAGCCTGCTCCTATCAATATTGCAAACACGAACATGTCGCCGAGCGGTATTACCAGGAAGGAGAGCGGAGATATCTCAGGCAGCGGAGTAGCTCCCTGCCTGGCCCTCACCACAGCCGTAGTGACCCCGACTACGATCATCATTGCCGCAATCACGCCACCGGCAACCCCTAAACGACGATGAATATCAGTGCGATGCGCAGCGACAAGCGTGGTTTGTGCAAAGAAAAGCACCAGCCATGAGGTGAACACCAGACCGTGAAAATGAAGCATCGGCATTAGAGACGTCGTGGTGAAATAGGGTCTGAGGTAATAGGTGGGGGCAAAGCCTGCAAAGACCGTGATCACCACGGCGATTGCCATTCCCGTGTAGAACAAACGTTCGCGTCGCCTGCGAACGAGTGCGGGGCTTGCTTGCATGTTGTCGTCTCCGGAAGCTAATCAAAAAATCGGCCGAATTTCTTGCAGCGCGTTTTATCATGATTTGATTAAGCGTGTCGATAAAGCAGTGGGCGGTGGGCAGTGAGCAGTGGGCAGTGGGCAGTGAGCAGTGGGCAGTGAGCAGTGGGCAGTGGGCGGACACACGGGGTCCGCCCATCCGACGACTAGCAGAATTGCCGATATCGGATTCTATCGCTCGCTAGTTTTG
>JALZOO010000651.1 GCA_030913905.1 Acidobacteriota bacterium | reverse complement strand
GCCAATTACGAGGGTGGCACGATTGCCTTTGACGCGGTTGAATTCGCCATAGTTTTTGTGAATCTGCATTGCCAGTTCGCGCGTGGGCGCGAGCACAAGAACACGGACGCCACGTCGTGGCTTCTCGCTAATCTTCTGAATAATGGGAAGCAGAAATGCGGCTGTCTTGCCAGTGCCGGTTTCGGCACACCCGATCAGATCCTTACCGCTAAGGACGACAGGTATTGCCTGTAGCTGAATCGGTGTTGGTTCGGTATATCCGAGAGACTCGCAGCTCCGCACTTGTGCGTCTTCGAGTCCCAGTTGAGAGAAATTCATAAAATCCTTTTTGTGCTCCTCAGTCTAGTTCTGAGTGAGTCTTCGTTTGTGCAAAGTAAGCATTAAGCTCACTAACATTCTGTTTATCTGCGCAACCTCTGTGCTCTCTGCGATGAGTTGCAAAAACAACTTCACCACAGAGGGCACGGAGATCACACAGATTTCATTGTTGGTTGGAAATACTTACCAGCGAGGTTCGCGATTGCCGCCGCCGAAACCGCCGCCGCCGCCGCGGTTACCACCGTAACCACCGCCACCGCCGCGATTGCCGCCGCCGCCGAATCCGCGACCGCCGCCACCGCCACCAGCACGATTCTCACGTGGTCTGGCTTCGTTGACGTTCAGCGCTCGGCCGTTGATTTCCTTACCATTAAACTGAGCGATGGCTGCATCGCCCTCTTCTTTGCTCGACATTTCGACAAAGCCAAAACCGCGTGAACGGCCGGTGTCGCGGTCTTCCACAACACTTGCGGATTCAACCGTGCCCGCCTGGGCAAACAATTCCTGCAGCTCCTGGCTTGAGGTCGCAAACGCGAGATTTCCTACGTAGAGTTTCATAGACATACAAATGTACCTTTCCCCTTTTTTGGGGCAAAAAGAAGCTGCGAATCGGATTGGCTTCGAGTAACGGTAGTCAGCGAAGGGCCGGGTTCTGGTGCTCTAAGGAGCGGCTTCTGAAGTTGAAATGAGCCTGCTCTCGAACTATCCAAACGCCGGCGCTAAGTGTCTTTTGTGCGCGGGGCGCATCACCGTTGATGCGCGAGAGAAGGATTAACTGGAGAGACTATGCACTATTTCCGGCCAACTGGCAACCCGCGAGACCTCGGAACCCGAAATGTAGGTGTCTCAGCGGTTTGACCCATTCAAGAAGTTCAGAGTACAAGCTTTAGCTTGCTCTCAGTCGGCAATCTAGCAATCTAAAGGTCGGGGTTTGGAGTTGAACACTTAGAAGAAGTGAGGCGCCGGTGCCTCGTTCACGAGGCAAGCCCGAAAGGGCCATTAGGCCAGCCGTTGTACGGCTGGTTACGCCAAGCTGGCAAGATTTATTAAGGCCGTTTCAACGGCCTTTTTTGTGGAGTTCCAAAAGGCCAATGAATCGGCCTGCTGAAAACAATTGGCGCCTCCCGGTACCAGCCGTAAAACGGCTGGCCTAATGGCCCTTGCGGGCTGGCGCGTGAACGCGCCAGAGTCTGAGCTCAAACTTCGCTTCAACCGTCGCTCCACTTTTTGTGCAAAGCAGTAACCTAAAGGTAAACTCAAGAACTACAGGCCTCGATTTTGTCAGGCGCACCATCAGGTTGGGTAACAAATCTACTCCGAATCGCGCAACAGGATAACGTCGTCGGTTTGCGTACCGCGTGAGATTGCGATTTGTTTGGCGTCCGTCGATAGCTGGAACGCAAAGATTAACCCCGAGTTGAAGTTTGTTAGTTGCTTCGCCGGCCCACCCTCCAGCGGCACACTCCATATGTTGTCAGCATTGTCGCGCGCCTCGGCATAAACGATTGCACGGCTATCGCTCGTCCATCCCAGGCCTACGTCACGAAAACTCAGGGAGACTTCCAGGGTCTTAATCGGCTCACCACCAGCGAAAGGTATTACGGCGATGCGATTGGTATTCGTCTGGTCATCTAAATAACGCAGTGCCACCAGCTTCCCATCTGGAGAAACAGCGGCCCAGGACGAAGACTTGTCGAGCAGTTGTTGCGGGGTCCCACCAGCAAGCGGAACCTTCCAAAACGTCGACTTACCTTGTCGAAACGATCTGAAGAGCACCCACTGACCATCCGGCGAGCAAGTTGGTTGCGAGTCGATCTCCTGCCCCTGCGTGAGTTGTTGAGGTTCCGCGCTTCCGAAATTCAGTTTCCAGAGATTGAAATTGCCAGAGCGATTCGAGCTGAAAACTACCGTGCGGCCATCCGGAGACACGCAACCCAATCCTTCAATATAGGAGTCGGTAGTTAACTGCTTATTCGCCGCGCCATTTGGATCAATGCTCCAGATGTCTAACGAATCGCCGGCGGGTGCCGTGTACAAAATTCTTCCGTCGGGCGTCCAGGCAATAGTGTCGCCGTCATACTTGCCATGCGTGATCTGTTGTGCTCGGCTCGAGTCTTCACCGAGTGCAGTCACCCATAACTGAGCAGACTTATCGGCTTGTATGGTTACAAGAGTTTTAGAATCCGCGCTCAATCCCAGGCTGGTGGTGCCGTAGGCATTCAAGTCGTTAGTGATGCGGCGAACTTCGCCATCCGGATGACTGACGTACCACAATTGTGTTCCCGCCGAGCTTAGCTCCGGCACGGCGGCGACAATCAAACCCGAGCCGTTAGCCATCCAGAGCACACGCGAAACAGAAACCCAGTTATGAGAAGTGATCGGCTTTTCGGGTCCACCCCCCGCTGGTACCGAGACGATGGTCGCCGATAGATTTCCACTAAACGTTCCCGCGCCACATGCGATTGATTTTCCATCGGGAGACCAGGCCGGTCCTCCGAAGAAGGAAAAGTAAGCGGGCAATTTGCGGATTGCGATGGTGGCTTCGCCACTGCCATCGCTGTTTGCCACCATCAAGTGGTGCTCCTGAGATAGTGGTCGAACGAAAGCTAATTGTTTGCCGTCAGGTGAAAAGGTGACCGGGCTCGTAACGCCCGCCAGGATGCGGCGCGGCGTACCTCCCAGAACTGGGACCTGGTAGAGCGTGCCCAGCGCATCCCCGTCGACAAACGTTGAGTAGTAAATGTATTCGCCGTCGCGTGTGAACGTTGTGCCGCCTATCTTTCCTGCAAGGTCCGGCACAATTTTCACCAGGCTGCCCGTCAAAACCTGTCGCACCCACAAACTGTCCTTGCCGGATTCTGTGGTCCTAAACACCACGTACTTGCCATCGGGCGAGATCGACGTGTAACCCCTGATCGCGGCATCGCCGATCTTGCCGCCGCTCGTTAGCCGGTTGATCTTCATGGCACGAAACGGAGCGGCTTTGGTGGTATTGGCAAACTTGGCCCACAACACTACTAGCGCGCCGGCCACTAACAGCAGACCAATAAGCGCCAGCGTGACTCCGCGTTTGTGCTGCTTGATCTCGCTGATGATTACTTCCGCACTCGTCGTGGGACGTCCGGCCGGTTCGACACTGGTTGCAATCTGGCTTCCGATCGTTGGCGTTATTGAAGGCTGCGGAATGCTCGATTGGCCGATCGCGCTGCCGATAGCCGAGGCAGTGCCGGTCATATCCATCTGCGTGTCGCCTTCCAGATCGCGTCGCAGCTCCCGCAACTCAAGCGCTACGTCCTGAATTGACTGATACCTTTCCTCAGGGTCTTTCGCCAGGCAGCGGCGAACTATTCGTTGCAGCTCAGCCGGAGCGTTGGGGTTCAAATCTTTAAGCGGTGACGCCGGCTCGTAAACAATTCTGTACAACGACTGCACCTTCGATTCGCCCTGGAACGGTCTATGGCCGGTCACAGCTTCAAACAACATGCAGCCAAACGAGAAGATGTCTGAACGATGGTCTATCTCATCCATCTTCCCCTGCGCCTGTTCAGGCGACATGTAACCGACGGTGCCGAGTAGTTTTCCCGGCAGCGAGTGCTGTTCCCACTCCACAGTCGCGACATCGCTCGCCGTCTCACTTCCCGGCCCAACGCCGGCGGGTTCGACCAGTTTTGCCAAACCAAAATCCAGAATCTTGGCGTAGCCGTCACGGGCGATCATGATGTTGTCTGGCTTCAAGTCACGATGGACGATTCCGGCTGTATGCGCTTTGGCGAGACCTGAGGCTACCTGCTGCAGATACTTCAGTAACTTCCGCAAATCAGTGCGCTCGTGGTGAATCTTCTCCCGGAGCGTCTTGCCATCTACGTACTCCATGGCGATGAAGTGCATTCCATCCTGTTCACCAATCTCGTAGATGTGTGCGATGTTCGGATGATTGAGGGCGGCCGCGGCTTTTGCTTCACGAACGAACCGCGCCATACGTTCCCGCTTCAAAGCCAGGTCGGCGGGTAGAATCTTCAACGCGACCCTACGGTCCAGCTCGGTGTCTTCAGCCAGATACACTTCACCCATCCCGCCGACTCCGAGTTGCGAGATGACTATGTAGCGACCGAGTTTGGTTCCAGAGACCAGGCTCATTTGTTCAATCCTGAGGTCCAGTTCAAAACCACGTGAGGAGCGCCGTCGCGGGTCCCCACGTCGTAGACCACGAGGATGTTGGATGATTTAGAGCGCCGTCAGTCTGTGCTTCCTGCTCAGAACGACGTAGACGTTCCGCGTCTGCGGAGAACGCTGCCCGCAAAACCTTAATTGCGACGTCGCGATTGATCTGTTCGTCACGCGCAATGTAGACCTCACCCCTCCCGCCAACGCCGAGTTGCGAGCGTATTTCGTAACGGCCTAATTTCATGCCGGAGGCTAGAGTCAGGGGGAGAATCTCCTGGGCGCTGAGACTCAGTGCAAAAACAGCGGCATCTTAGCAGACGAGGGCTCGGTGGAACAGACACGGTTCTTATGGAAATCCAGCGCTTAGTTCATTGCCAGCGGCTGAAGTCCGACCCGGCTGAGCAGTTTCGGAAAGCGAGGATCGGATCGCAGGTTATCGAAGCGGGCATCAGCAACCAGATAGTTAAAGAGTATGGAGCGTTCGTCCATGGCTTTCTCCAACCATTTGAAAGCTTCGTCCTTCTCATTCAGGCGTGCGTAGAAAAGCGCGATGTCGGCCGGCGACACATACTCGCGCTTAGCTCGTTCCAACATTTGCTCAACCCGGTAACGCCAGATAGCGTTAATGCCGGACGCTGCAAAAAGCTTTCTCATCTCAGTCACCATTTCGGGCGGCGCGCCTTTCAGGCGTTCGTCGAGCGCCTCCTTGTACATTCCCTTTGCTTCATAAACCTTCGCTAAGGTTCCGTGCGCCACGCCGTAGTTTGGATCCAGTTCGATTGTGTGCAGCAGTTGGTCTTTCGCTTCCTCGTAACGCCGGGCCAGATACAGAATGTCTCCCACATTCTCGTTCGCCGGAAGCGAGAGCGGATCGAGCTCGCGCGCTTTCTTCGCTTGCAGGATTGCTTCATCAAAGCGCCCAAAGATTGGCAAGAACAAAGAATACCGCTGACGAGCAGTGGCGTAGTTGGGATTCAGTTCAATCGCGAGCTTGAATTCCCTTTCCGCACCCTGCCAGTCCCATTCGTAAGTCGTCTTGATTGCGGCGAGCATCGCATGAGCTTCGCCGAGTCGTTCATCGAGTTCGAGGGCCCGGGTCGCCGCTGCCCGCGCGCGTTCGTAAGCCTCTTTGGGTTTGAAAAATCTGTACCAGCCTCGTGAAAACCAGGCATCAGCGAGCCCCACATATGCTTGTGCGTAATTTGGATCCTTCTCGATCGCCTGACCGAAATAGTCGACAGCCTTCTGGAGCGACTCGTCCGTGCGCTGGTTCCAATGAAAGCGACCCTTTAAGTAAAGCTGATAGGCATTCGCGTTGTCCGTGTGATGCGTCGCCACCCTGCTCTGTTCGGGTCGGGAAAGTTTCAAGCGCAAGTTACCGGTAATCTGCGTTGCGATGGCTCGCTGCATCGACAGCAGGTTGGACACCTTCTCCGTGTACTGCTCGCCCCAGAGCTGTTGGTTGTCGCGCACGTCCAGCAATTCCGTGCTGATTGTCAGCGTGTCGCCGCGCTGCATGATCCGTCCCGTCAATACCGCGCTGACGCCCAACTCTTTTCCCGCCTTCAGCGGATCGGTTTCTTTGCCTTTGTAGCGAAAGACAGAGCTGCGCGCGATTACCCGGACATTTGGAAGCTGCGCCAGGCTGTTGATGATACTTTCGGTTAGGCCGTCTGACTGATATTCCATCTCGGGATCGTTGTTCTGATTTACAAACGGCAGAACCGCGATAGAGTCGATCGCCGCTTCAGCACTGCGTGCGCGCAGGTAGTATCGAAGACCGAAAAATCCGCTCACCATTCCCAGCAGCACCAAACCCACGACAACGAACGTTGTCTTCTTGTGCTGCTTCATTTCACTGACAAGGTATTCAGCGCTCGAGGCGCGCGTTGAAACCGCCGGCGGCGGCGGCGGAGTCGTTCCACTACCCTCTGTGTATGTGGCGCCCGCTAACGCGCCCGAATAAGAACTACTTGCGAGACCGGTAGAGTCAATGGTGCCGGTCGCCGCCCATTCGTCTCTTACGTCTTTGAGTTCAATGGCGACGTCCTTTATCGATTGATAACGGTCCTCGGGGTTCTTCTCCAGGCAACGCCGAACGATTTTCACCAGTTCGGGCGGCGCGTCCGGGCGGAACGTAGCGATGGATGGTGCAGGCTCACGAATGATCTTGTTGAGCGAGTCGATTGCGTCCACGCCCTGGAACGCTCGGCGACGGGTCACCGCTTCAAAGAGAATGCAGCCAAAAGAAAATATGTCGGAACGCTGATCGATTTCGTCGGGGCGGCCCTGCGCCTGTTCGGGGGACATGTAACCCACGGTTCCGAGAATCACCCCCGACCGTGAGAGATTCTCGAGCACAGTCGCCACGTCGCTGTTTGAACTGGCCGAACTGTTCCATGACTTTTGCTCTACGAGCTTTGCGAGGCCAAAGTCGAGCAGCTTCGCAAAGCCGTCCCGATTGATCATGATGTTCTCGGGTTTCAGATCCCGGTGCACGATTCCTGCGGAGTGAGCTTTGGCGAGGCCTTCAGCAACCTGTTGCATGTAGCGCAACAGCTTCGAGACGTCGGCTTCTTCAACGTGAATGGCGTCGCGGAGAGTTTGTCCATCAATAAACTCCATCGCGATGAAGTGGTTCCCACCGATTTCGCGGATCTCATAAATGTG
>JALZOO010000630.1 GCA_030913905.1 Acidobacteriota bacterium | reverse complement strand
CCCTAAGACCTATCCGCTGTCTGAACTCTTCTGCGGTTAGTCGGTGCCTGAACGCCTCAACGCCATTGATGGTGATAACCGGAATATCGTAGCGATATCGCTTAAGTAATTCCGGATCGCTTTCAATGTTAATCTCATCAAGCGTATATTCTTCAGCACAACCCGAGGCTTCCATAATTTGCTTGGCGTCTTCGCAGAGATGGCAGTCCGGCCGGCTGTAAATGACAACGTGGGCCTGATTAGTTGGTTTCCGAGTTTGCATCGCAGTTTGGTTGATAGTGTAACGGAAGCTATGACCTGCGTCTCAAATTAACAGCGCGCGTTACTTAAAATCCTGGAGGGAACATGGCTGAACAAAAACTGGACAAGTCGGCAGCAGTCGCATTATTGAACGAAATACTCGAGACAGAGCTGGCCGGGGTAGTTAGATATACCCATTACGCCCTGATGATTTTTGGTCATAGTCGCATTCCGATCGTGAGCTGGCTGCGGACCGAAGCCAACACCAGTTTGGGGCATGCCAATCAGGCCGGCGAGCTGGTCACACATTTTGGCGAGCACCCGTCATTGAAAATAGGCGCGCTCCTCGAGACTCACAAGCATGGCATTAACGACATTCTGATTGAAGCTCTCCAAGCCGAGAAAACAGGTCTGTCGCTTTACAAGAGGCTGCTCGAATTGGTAGAGGGTCGTTCGGTAATGTTGGAAGAGTATGCGCGCAACATGATCGCCGAAGAAGAACAACATGTGGGTGAGGTCAACAAGATGCTGCGCAAGCCGGGAGAGATAAACCAGTTTTCGGTAGATTAGGTTCAAAGATTTGGTTTGGTCTCCGTGGTGAGCGGTTCGCTGATAAGATTGGCTTTGCCTCAAAAGTCATGAGCTACTGAGGACGGGCTTCGCCCCCGGATGTGAGGCGGCGGCTTTGCCCCGCCGTAAACGAGTTCTTAGTCATCTGGGCTCTGCCCTTTGTGCGGCCTTTGGCCCAATGAATCCTCAGGGCTAAGCCCGGACCAGGGGCAAAGGCCGGGCATAATCCGGCTACTGTCGGCGGCACAGCCACCGCCTCACATCGGGCGGCGAAGCCGAACTCCGAAGAGCAGGTGACTTTTGAGGCAAGGCTGATAAGATTCACCACGAGACACAGAGAGCACAAAGTACGCACAGAGGTTATTCAAACTAAGACACTGCCTTGGATTTGTCCGGGTTTCAATCAATCTTTCTGCAATGTTCGAACGTAAACACCAAAAAGTTGTGCCGTTCCCCATATTTCTAAAACGGATGGGGATGGCGGTGCTGGTGTCTTTCGGGCTTGTGTTGCCCGCTCTGTTGCTCGGTATTGCAGGTTATCACTGGATCAATGAACTCGATTGGATTGACTCACTTGTGGAAGCCTCAATGATCCTCGGCGGTATGGGTCCAGTCAATCTTCTTCGAAATGACGCGGCAAAAATATTCGCATCCGGGTACGCGCTGTTCAGCGGCTTAGTCTTCATCGGCGTCATGGGAATTATTCTCACGCCGCTGGCCCATCGCGTTCTTCACAAGTTTCATGTCGAGTAACGATGGCTATGGATGATGATCGCAGGTCAAGGCCACGACTGAGAGTAAGTCTTGACGCGATGTGGGACAGCTCAACCGAGGCCCACAGCGCGCGCGTTACAAATTTGTCCGAGGGCGGTTGCTATCTGGACTCGGTGGGCGAGGTCAGGCCGGGCGAGATTGTCGGCTTTCGAGTGTTGTTGCCTCATGGCGACTGGCTCTACCTTGAAGGCGAGGTCAGACATTACACCGCCGGCGTGGGCTTTGGCGTGAAGTTTGTGGAGCTAAACGAGGAGCAAACGGAGAACCTCGCGCGGTTGCTGGAGATTGCGAAAAGCCAGCTACCAGGGATAGGACCCATCTCTGCGGACCTTGTTGAAGAGTGAAGGTTGGTTGGACCAACCAAAGGTCACGTTAGTTTCGAGCTCGACAGCGTTAACCAAATGTTAAGATCATTCGACTAACCTGGGTTCTTGTCTGACTAAATCTTAGAGATGGTAGGCAATAGCCTTTGTCGAAGCTAAATCGAAGAGAATTTCTGCTAAACGCCGGGCTAACGAGCACGGGAGTGCTGGCGTTTGCCGGATTGGCGAATCGGTACAACCTGCTCTCAGCAACTCCTGCCTTGTCTACTTCCGCGGGCTACGGTCCGCTAAATCCGACGAAGGCGAATAACACTGGTGAATCATTGCTCGCCCTGCCGAAAGACTTCCAATACACGGTGTTTGGCAAGACGGGCAGTCAGATGTCTGACAAGCGGCCAACTCCGCCCGCGCATGATGGGATGGCTGCCTTCCGGGTAAACAACCAGCTCAGGTTGGTTCGCAATCACGAGGTCAATAATCAGGTCGGCAAACCAGGCGCCGCCATTGGTCCGAAACCTTACGATCCACTGGCAGCCGGGGGCACCACTACGCTCATCATCGATCCAAACACGCGCGAAGTCGTTGCGGATTTCCTCAGCTTGAGCGGCACGCTGATTAATTGTGCCGGCGGCCCAACACCCTGGAATAGTTGGATCAGTTGTGAGGAGACGGTGCTGGGTCCGGCCAAAGTCAAGAATAGCGACGGCCAGGCTCAGGGAGGATTTCAAAAGGGCCATGGCTACTGTTTCGAAGTCCCCGCCGCCGCCAACAAAGCAGTTACACCGGTTCCGCTTAAAGCGATGGGCCGGTTCGTACACGAGGCGATCGCGGTTGATAGCCAAACGGGGATTGTATATCTCACTGAAGATGTGCCGACGGC
>JALZOO010000608.1 GCA_030913905.1 Acidobacteriota bacterium | reverse complement strand
ATCCTTTGGCGCCTCAATTCCCGACTACGTCACACCTGAGTTCGTTCGCGACGAAGTCGCGCGCGGGCGCGCAATTATCCCGGCAAACATTAACCATCCTGAGTCGGAGCCGATGATCATAGGCCGCAACTTCCTTGTGAAGATCAATGCAAACATCGGTAACTCAGCCGTGTTGTCATCGATTGACGATGAGGTGGAGAAGATGCGCTGGGCAATTCGCTGCGGCTCCGACACCGTGATGGACCTTTCCACCGGCAAGAACATCCATGCGACGCGTGAATGGATCCTGCGCAACTCTCCCGTGCCAATTGGCACCGTGCCGATTTACCAGGCCCTGGAAAAGGTTGGCGGCAAGGCCGAGGAACTGACCTGGGAAATTTTTCGCGACACGCTCATCGAACAGGCCGAACAGGGTGTCGACTACTTCACGATCCACGCCGGCGTGCGACTGCCTTACATTCCGTTAACCGCCAAACGCACGACGGGAATCGTAAGCAGAGGCGGTTCGATAATGGCCAAGTGGTGTCTCGCGCATCATGAAGAGAGTTTCCTCTACACACGCTTCCGCGAGATCTGCGAAATCATGGCTGCCTATGACGTTTCCTTCTCGCTGGGTGATGGCCTGCGTCCCGGTTCCATTGCCGACGCCAACGACGAAGCGCAGTTTGCTGAGCTGGAAACCCTGGGCGAGCTGACGAAGATCGCCTGGGAATACGATTGCCAGGTGATGATCGAAGGTCCCGGTCACGTGCCGATGCACTTGATCAAGGAAAACATGGACAAGCAACTCGAGACTTGTCAGGAAGCACCGTTCTACACGTTAGGCCCACTAACGACGGACATCGCGCCGGGCTACGATCACATCACCTCTGCTATCGGCGCGGCAATGATTGGTTGGTTTGGGACTGCGATGCTCTGTTACGTCACGCCAAAGGAACACCTCGGCCTGCCCAATAAGAAAGACGTGAAGGACGGCGTCATCGCCTACAAACTCGCCGCTCACGCCGCCGATTTAGCCAAAGGCCACCCCGGTGCGCAGTATCGCGACAATGCTTTATCTAAAGCTCGTTTCGAATTTCGCTGGGAAGATCAGTTCAACCTCTCACTCGACCCGGAAGTCGCGCGCGAATACCACGACGAGACGCTGCCGCAGGAAGGCGCCAAGCTGGCCCACTTCTGTTCCATGTGCGGCCCACACTTCTGCTCGATGAAGATCACCCAGGACGTGCGCGAGTACGCGGCTCAGAAAGAGATTGACGAACAAGCGGCGCTGGAAGTTGGCATGAAGGAGAAAGCGGAAGAGTTTGCAGCAGCAGGTGGGGAGATTTATCAGACCACAAATACTTAGACAGGATTAACAAGATTTACAAGATATTTAAGAGCAAGCAGCAATTCAAAATTTGGACTCAATAGGGAGTACTAAAGAATCAAGGAGTTTTATTTGCAACCCGTACACGTTCGCGCCTCACTGATGCAAGGACTCTAGTAAGGTCCCTGGAATTGTCCCAAGCGCTGGGGGCTGTAACTCTACGCCACCGTGTAATAATCTTGTTAATCCTGTAAATCCTGTCTAATTATTCTTGTCCCGAGGTTTAAGAATCAAGGCTGTAACTCTACGCCACCGTGTAATAATCTTGTTAATCCTGTAAATCCTGTCTAATCATTCTTGTCCGGAGCTTTTCATGAAAGACGACGACCTCACTCAGAAGATCATTGGTTGTGCCTATAAAGTCCACAACGCTCTCGGCCCCGGCTTTCTCGAGAAGGTATATGAGAATTCTCTTCGAATTGAACTCGAAAGGCTGGGACTGGAAGTCAAACAGCAGGAGCCGATCAATGTGACCTATGAGGGTCAAGTGGTTGGGGAGTACTACGCCGATCTGTGGGTTGATGAGCGCGTGGTCATAGAACTTAAGGCTGCCCAAGTGCTGGTCAAGCGTCACGAGGTTCAGCTAGTAAACTATCTAGCGGCCACCGGCATCGATTGTGGGCTCTTGCTAAACTTCGGTCCTTCAGTTCAGGTGAAGCGTAAGTTTCGTGAATACAAGCCGAAAGAGTCACTCATAGATTCCATCCTGTAAATCTTGTAAATCCAGTCATCCGTGCTTTACTCTCGATGTGCGGCCCACACTTCTGCTC
>JALZOO010000601.1 GCA_030913905.1 Acidobacteriota bacterium | reverse complement strand
CCGGCGCGGAAAACTTGAGTCGTTCGCGAAAAAATATTTAACAAAAAACCGCAGCATTGAGCTGTCGCCCAAAACGGACAACGTCGCGTTGGCTCGGAAGTGGTTGTCTACTTCGGGCGTCAAGCTGGACGGCGTGATTGCCAAGCGTCTTGATCTTCCTTATCGATCGGGAGAGCGCGACGGAATGCAGAAGGTCAAGCGGATGCGCACGGCGGACTGTGTAGTCGGCGGTTTCCGATACGCCTCGAAAGGAAAAGTTGTCGGCTCGTTATTGCTGGGTCTGTATGATGAAGAAGGACTTTTGCATCACGTCGGATATACGTCGAGTTTTAATGAAGCGCAGAAAAAGGATTTGACTAAAAAACTCGAACCCTTGATTGCGCCTCCGGGGTTCACTGGAAACAAACCGGGTGGACCAAGTCGTTGGAGCACAAAGAAGACGAGTGAATGGGAACCGCTGACTACAAAATTGGTCGTAGAAGTTCAGTATGATCACTTCACCGGCGGGCGATTTCGCCACGGCACAAAATTCCTTCGCTGGCGGCCTGATAAGAAACCAAAACAGTGTGTTGTCGATCAGGTAGACAACTAGCGAATCTTACCCCCTCAACCCATTCGGAAAACAAATACAGAACCCCGACGCGTCGGGGTAGCGACCGGGTGAAGTCTGTCTGGTATGCAGATTGATTAGATAACTCGCAGGAAATCACAAAAAGACTGAGGTGTACGCACAGCTTCGCATTCGTTTGCCGCGTTAGGGTTATCTCCGGCCGTTTCTCCTCAATTCTTTTGAGTTCCGCGGGAATGGCAAGTTGTACCGGACCAGACTGTATGCCTGTCTCGATTTGGTGCGAGAAAAGGCACAGTTTGGATCCATTACCGCTAATCCTGTCAGGAGACAAGCAGGATGACGCAGCCTTTAACATCAGCGCGCGCGAGACGACCCCTTTCAGCCTATACCCGGCTTTTCGGGACAGGGGACCTGAACCCGGGAGAACGGTGCGCAATTATCGTTGCTCATCCAGCAGACGAGGTCGTTGGCGCCGGCTGCCTAATCTCGAAATTGGTCAACGTCAGCGTGCTTCACGTAACTGATGGAGCGCCGCGCGACACGACCGACGCCACCGACGCCGGATTCAAAGAAATTTCAGATTACGCGGAAGCGCGCAAGCAGGAATGCCTTTCCGCTCTGGCATTGGCCAATGTGCCGCAAGATCGCGTGGTGGAACTTGCCATTCCTGATCACGCGGCACCGGAGCGGCTGGCTGAGATCACAAAACAAATCACTTCGTTCCTTCAACGGTCGGGCGCAGACATCGTTGTGACTCATCCTTATGAAGGAGGGCATCCCGATCACGACGCCACTGCTTTTGCCACGCATGCAGCCGTACGTCTAATGAAGCACAACGGCTTTAGACCACCGGTGATTTTCGAGATGGCCCTGCATCCGTCGGATGACGGAATTTCCAGAGTTCCGGAGTTTCTCCCTGGCTCGAAAACGGAAACCACTACCTTGTTGCTCGACGCGCCAGCACAGGCTTTGAAGCGGCGGATGTTTGATTGTTTCGACACTCAGCGCAAAAGCCTGCAGACATCGCCCATCGGTCCCGAGAAATTTCGGCGGCCAGCCGAGTATGATTTTAGTGTGCCCCCTCATATGGGCAGGCTCCACTACGAACTGTTTGACTCGTCGATCAAGAGTGAGGAATGGCAGTCGTTGGCTCGCAAAGCACTGGCTGATCTCTTCTCTGGAGGAGGAGGATCGGGCCAGCGAAACACTGTGACTTGACGCAAGAGCTCTTGTAAGAACAACGCCCACCGCATGCAAGAAATCTGGTAGAAGCCTTCCCCGGCCCTCGAAATAAAAGCCGATGTCAATGCTGAGCTGTGTAGTATACTCGCCGCAGTTCTGCACTTCAGGCTTTAGCAACGCGGCCGCAACAACCTCATTTATGCGAATCTTAGGAATCGATCCTGGGAGCGAGACGACCGGCTGGGGAGTCATCGAAGGCGATGGCCCCCGCTATCGTCTTTTGGAGTGTGGAACAATCTCGGGCTCTGCCAGCCAGAAATTTCCGGCGCGTCTCCTCCGAATTTCCAATGCGCTGGAAGAAATCATTCAACGTTTTCAGCCCGAAGCTTGTGCAATTGAGGACGGGTTCCTAGCCACAAACGTTAAGGTCACCTTAAAACTCGGCCAGGTTCGCGGAGTCGCAATGCTGGCAGCGGAACGCGCTGCGATTGAGGTTCACGAATACTCACCGCGGCTGGTCAAGCAAACAGTTGTCGGTCAGGGCAACGCGCAGAAGTTCCAGGTGCAGCAGATGGTCAAGACTTTGCTGTCGCTGAGCGCCGTACCGGAACCTCACGACGCGGCCGATGCGTTGGCGGTCGCGATTTGTCATTTTCACCACGCTGGCTTTGCTCAACGCGTGCTCGCATCGCAGGCGGGCGCAAAACTAGTCGTCTCAGATCTAACTCGTCGCCGCGTCTCCCGCTAACATTCGGCGCGCCCGTCGATTCATACCGACCCTTCCGCGAAGGGATCACTGTTCACCCTTGTTCGACCTCAGCATGAGGAGGCCAAGCCGTGAACAGCCGAATCTCACAAACACTTTCCCTTCTATTGCTCTGCATTCTGTTCGTAGCGCCGCAAAGCTTGAGCGCTAAAAAACGCCCGCCCGCAGGTGGCCGGATCGCGATCGTTGTGGACGAGCGACTCTCAGCTCTGCGTGCGACGCCGGAGTTTTCCGGAGCGCTGTTAAGAAGAATGAGCCGCGGCGGTTTGGTAGCGATCACCGGAACGAGAAACAGCAGAGATGGAGTTGTTTTCTACAGAGTCAACGTGACCAGACGGACCAGCGGTTGGATCCAGCGCGACGCAGTGGTTTCACCAACACGTGCCGGCGACGATGCCAGGCTCTTGCAACTCATAAAGGGGTCTGAAGATTTTGATCGCATTGCTCGAGCACGCCTTTTTCTCGATTACTTCAGGCTCTCACAACTTCGCCCTGAAGTGTTGTTCACGTATGCGCTTGCCGCAGAAGAGTCTGCGATCCACCTTTCGCGCGAGGCTTCCCGCAGACTAGACGCAGGAGAAATGAATGCGGGAGGGGCGCCGGTATTTAGTTACTTCTTCAATTACAACGGCCTCGATCGCTACAACCGTCAGGGCATCACCTTTCTCTTCGACGCGCGCGAAAAAAGATTTCGCTACGACGGCGAAGCCTGGCGAGAGCTGGTTCATCGTTACCCAAACAGTCCGCAGGCGGCGGAGGCACGCAAGCGGTTGGAAGGCACGGCCTTGAGCCGATAAAGCGTGCTTACCTGCCATTTTGGCTGAGTGTCCTCCGAGTTCCGTGGTAAATTATCCTCGATTTAATCACGTAGATCACCGAGCTCAAGGACACTCTTTCATGGCTCAATCCAGGACCGCAATCGGGTTTGGAAAAACCATGCGCCGCGATGCCTGGTGGCTCGAACTCATTCCGGTTGTGATTGTTCTCGGCGGGTTTGGTATCTACGCTACCTGGCGCGCCTTCGAAAATCAGTTCTACGAATGGGGTCCCTACCTTTCGCCTTTCTATTCGCCCCTAATCAAAACCAGTTGGTGGCCACTTTCGCCCGCGTTGCTAATTCTTTGGGCGCCCCTCGGCTTTCGCGCTACCTGTTACTACTACCGGAAGGCTTACTATCGCGCGTTTTTCCTTGATCCTCCCGCATGTGCGGTTGGTGAATCGCACGCCGGCAGATACCGTGGCGAAACTGCATTTCCGTTCATCCTGCAAAATCTTCACCGCTACTTCCTTTACGTCGCGCTCATCTTCCTAATCATTCTCTGGTACGACGCCATTCACGCTTTCTGGTTCAACGGAAGCTTTGGTATTGGCATCGGCTCACTGGTATTGCTGGCTAATATCGTTTTCCTTTCGCTTTACACGTTCTCCTGTCATTCACTACGCCACATCATCGGCGGAAAGGTCGACTGCTTTTCCTGCGTTAACGCTGGTGGTCCCCTTCATACGGCTTGGCGTGGTGCAAGCTTTCTCAATGAGCACCACATGCTGTTTGCCTGGATGAGTCTGTTCTCCGTCGGCCTGGCGGATTTATACGTCAGGTTGGTGGCGAGCGGGACGATCCAGGATCTGAGACTGCTGTGAACGAAAAGTTTGAAACCCATGAACATGATGTGCTGATCATTGGCGCGGGTGGCGCCGGCTTGCGCGCGGCGATCGCGGCCCTCGGCGAAGGCGCAAAGGTCGGAGTTGTTTGCAAGTCGCTTCTTGGTAAGGCACACACGGTCATGGCTGAAGGTGGCATCGCGGCCGCCATGGCCAATGTCGATCAGGCTGATGATTGGCGCACCCATTTTCGCGACACCATCCGCGGAGGGAAGTTTCTAAACAACTGGCGCATGGCCCAGATTCACGCCCTGGAGTCGCCCGAGCGTGTGCGCGAGTTGGAACAATGGGGCGCTTTATTTGACCGCACCAGCGATGGCGACATTCTTCAGCGTGCGTTTGGCGGACATAGTTTCAAACGTCTGTGTCACGTGGGCGATCGGACTGGCCTCGAGATGATTCGCACGTTGCAGGATCGCGGGGTGCATCTTGGCATCGACGTCTACATGGAATGCGCCATTACGCGCCTGCTCAAAGACGGCGAACGCGTTTGCGGAGCGTTGGGATACTGGCGCGAGACCGGACGATTCGTTGTCTTCAAGGCAAAATCGATCGTCATCGCCACGGGCGGTATCGGCAAGGCCTGGCGCATAACCTCAAACTCCTGGGAATACACCGGCGACGGGATGGCGCTGGCCTACAGTGCCGGCGCTGAGCTGATGGACATGGAGTTTGTGCAGTTTCATCCCACGGGGATGGTTTGGCCGCCGGGCGTCCAGGGCATCCTTGTCACCGAGGCCGTCAGGGGTGAAGGCGGCGTCCTGCGCAACAAGGATGGCGAACGATTCATGGAGCGCTACGATCCTGAGAAGATGGAGCTTTCGACGCGCGATGTGGTCGCTCGCGCAATTTACACTGAGGCCAAAGAAGGACGTGGCACGGAGCATGGTGGCGCTTATCTCGACATCTCACACAAACCTCCAGACTATGTGAAGAAGAAGCTGCCGAGCATGTATCACCAATTCCGCGAGCTGGCGGACGTTGACATCACGAAAGGACCGATGGAAGTTGGGCCTACCTGCCACTACATGATGGGCGGCATTCGTGTCGAGGCGGAGACGGCGCAAACCACGGTGCCGGGACTGTTCGCGGCAGGTGAGGCGGCCGCGGGACTGCATGGCGCGAATCGTTTAGGGGGTAATTCGCTTTCAGATTTGCTGGTTTTTGGACGTCGCGCCGGACAGTCTGCGGTAGCACATGCGAACGAGTCGGGTGCGGTAAGCATTGACGCACAAGCGGTCGAGGCAGGTGCGCGCTCCATGCTGGAGCTGTTTGAACGACCTGCCGGTGAAAGTCCGTACGACATTCATCGGGATTTGCAGGAAACGATGCAGAACTATGTTGGCATCTTTCGCAACGAACCAGACCTGCGGAAGGGTATTTCTGAACTTCAAACGTTGAAGGAACGTGCGGCCCAAGTGAGGGTCGAGGGCTCCCGTCTATTCAACCCGGGATGGCACCTCGCTCAAGACTTGAAATCTATGCTTATTGTTTCCGAAGCTGTCGCATTGAGCGCTCTTGAACGTAAGGAGAGTCGCGGCGCTCATAGTAGGATCGATTATCCAAACTACGATGAAACGTGGGGCAGGCGGAACAATATTACGGTGCGTGATGGAGATCGAATGGCGCTAAAACACCGTCCCGTAGGCGAGATGCCTCCTGAGTTGAAGCAGATTCTCGAGGAAGGGAAGTAGGGACTGGCTCAAGTAATGGCTGAGGCAAAATTCAAAATCTTTCGCGGCGACCGCAGAAGTGGTGAATTGGTTGATTATGAAGTACCCATCGCGCCGGGAATGGTTGTGCTCGATGCGCTGCATTATGTCCAGGCCCATCAAGCGCCTGACCTGGCCGTTCGCTGGAACTGCAAAGCTGGGAAATGCGGCTCGTGCTCGGCGGAGGTCAATGGCCGTCCACGCCTCACTTGCAAGACGCGCATGGATGCATTGCCGCTGGATGAACCTATAACCGTGCAACCGATGCGAACTTTTCCCGTGATCAAAGATCTAGTTACCGATGTCTCCTGGAATTATGCGGTCAACCGGAAGATACCACCTTTCACACCGCTGCCGAACGTCAAATGGAAGATGGATCAACGTGACGTAGACCGTGTGCAGGAGTTTCGCAAGTGTATTGAGTGTTTTCTTTGTCAGAATGTTTGCCACGTTTTGCGGGACCATGATAAGGCTGAGCAATTCGGCGGTCCGCGTTTCTTTGTTCGGATTGCCGGTCTGGAGATGCACCCCCTGGACAGTCTGTCTCGAACTCATCTGTTGAAGGATGAGTTAGGCATTGGCCTTTGCAATATCACCAAGTGTTGTACTGAAGTCTGTCCCGAAGACATTCACATCACGGACAATGCAATTATTCCACTTAAGGAACGCGTGGTTGATGATTACTACGATCCGGTTCGTTGGTTCTTGCGGAAGTTGAGAGGGAAGCGAGAATAAGTTGTTTCTCTGTGCATCCTCAGTGTCCTCTGTGTCTCTGTGGTGAGTGTCTTTCTTGTAGGTTCACCACAGAGACACAGAGGACACTGAGATCGCACAGAGGCCTTAGGGCTATTCCGCGAGATTCGATAGAGGTGCTAGGGAGGACGCTAAATGGAACAGAAGCTCAAACCAATTTCAAAAGCCGGTATCGGAGAAGCTATCTCGAAGGCGGAAGTCTACCGGTATCTTAATGAGCCGGGAGAAGCGGAATCGATCTGCCGCGACATCCTCGCTGCCGAGCCCGACAACCAACCCGCCCTCCGACTGCTGGGTCTGGCAATCACCGATCAGTTTACTGGTGAAGTGTCTGACAGGTATTCCGAGGCTGAAAAGGTTTTTCTTGGTCTTACGAATGAATATGAGCGTCTGTATTACCTGGGTATTCTGTTGGAGCGAAAAGGAAAGGCCCAACTCCGCGCCGGTAGGCCCCCACATGCGATTTTGCCAATCTTCGAAGAAGCCATGAACCGCTTCGAAGCTGCCGAAAAGATCCGACCTCCCAACAACGACGAGGCAATCCTACGCTGGAATCGCTGTGCTCGACTGTTACAGAGTCGGATCGGGTCGAACTGGGAAAAGGACATGGAAGAATTTGACGCCAGCGAAGGCCCGCCGGTTTAGCTCACTGGGGCTTTCTACGAAGGCTTCCAGTCTGGCAAGTAAATCCCAATTCTCATAGTCTCAGGGTTAGGAAGGGGGCCTGCCCTGCCCAAGACTGATTGGCGTTCAATAAGCGGGGGTATACCCCTTCCCGACCCTGAGATTTTTTCTCTTTCTTGTGATCTCTAGTATTGAGGGCCCTTCGCAGAAAGATCAGCATATCTCCAATCCAGCTGTTAATAAATGCTCTTGAGGCGCGTTTATACGGTGGAAACGATTTTTAGGAGGCCACCGTGCAGGCAGCCGTTAAAACCTTGAGACTAGTACCTGAACCCCCCGGAGAGCTGGAAACACTCTTCCGGACCCATCACGACCGTGTGTTTCGCACTGCACACCGCATCACCGGCAGTCCTGACGATGCTGAAGATGTGCTGCAGACTGTTTTTCTGCGCCTGGTGAAAAGCGAGGAAAGTTACGACCTTTCGGAAAATCCCGGAGCCTATCTTTCCCGCGCGGCCATCAACGCTTCGCTCGACCTCTTGCGAAGCCGCGGCAGGAACAAATCAGTTGGAATCGGTGAAGTCGATTTCGAAACACTTCCGAGCCTCGTGCAAAGCCCTGAAGCCGAACACGCCGACCGGGAGTTGCACAAACTGATTCGTCAGGCAGTAGCGAGTTTAGGCAAGACGGCGGGTGAGATGTTTGTGCTGCGTTACTACGAAGGGCACGACAATCAGGAGATTGCGAAGATGCTCGGTACTTCGCAGATGGTAGTTGGTGTGGTGCTGCACAGGGCCCGCACAAAGCTGAGAAAAGAGATTGAGCACTATCTGGAGAAACATCATGAAAAGCGATAACGATTTTGACGCCATCCTCGACAAAACAACCACTGAAATGCGGAACGAGCAAATCGATCCGACCGTGGTTAATCAAGCAGCCGAGCGTGTTTGGGCACGCCTGGCTGTTGAGTCCGCCGCGCAACTTAACAGTGACACGCCCGCGAGTACGCGTATCGAAGGTTGCGCGGATTTCCAGTCATTGATTCCGGCTTACCTGAGCGGGAACTTGTCTGAAGCCCGTTCGCTGTTGCTGGTGGACCACACGCACGAGTGCATTCCGTGTCGGAAGGCCATGAAGGACGTGCGTACGCGCAGAATGGCGCCGGCCAAAAAGGTGGTTCAGGCACGCCGTTACAACATCAATCCAGTAATTCTCCGTTGGGGAATTGCAGCCGTATTAGTGATCGGCGTTGGCCTCGTGGCTCTTCCGCTGATTCAGCGACTCTCGCCACTGGGTGGCGATTTGGAAGCGACTGTGCAGGCAGCCGAAGGACAAGTTTTTCAAATCGATGACACGCGCAGCGCGCCTGTTGCTTCGGGCGACAAGCTGCAAAAGGGTGAGCGCATCAGGACCGCTAAAGATGCGCACGCGTTCGTTCGTCTTGGCGACGGCTCAGTCATCGAAGTGAAGGACCGGTCGGAGTTTTACCTGACGAAGAACGGCCAGGGTACGACCATTCACTTGAATCGCGGCGCGATCGTGGTTGAAGCAGCGAAGCAAGGTAAACAACACCTGTTCGTTGATACTGGCGATTCACGTGTTTCCGTTACCGGGACGATTTTCTCTGTTAACAGCGGCACCAAGGGGTCGCGGGTCTCCGTAGTCGAAGGCGAGGTTCATCTTGACCATGCCGGCAACGAACGCGTGCTGCGCGGGGGCGAGCAGGCTACTACCAGCGCTTCAATTGAAAAGATTGCTGTTAAGGACGAAGTCGCTTGGAGCCGGAATTCAGCCCGTTATGCGGCATCGCTTGCTGCTTTGACCTCGCTAAACAAGGAATTGCGCAAAGTGCAGCAGCCGGGGGTTCGCAATTCAACTCATTTGCTCGACCTGATGCCGGAGAACACGATTGTTTATGCCGCGCTTCCGAATCTGACGTCAACAATCGTTGAATCACACCGGGTAATGGAGGAGCGCATCAAGCAAAATCCCGCGCTGAGGGAGTGGTGGGCAAAAGAGCAACAGGGCAGGGGTCCTAAGGTTGACCAGGTGATCGGCACGATTCGCGAATTTGGCGATTACCTCGGCGACGAGATTGCCGTCTCGGTTTCAATGGATGAAAAGGGCAATCCTGTTGCGCCGCTCGTGCTGGCGGAGCTGAAAAACTCAGCCGGCTTTCAACAGTTTGTCGAACAGCAAATCTCGAAGTTTGGCGGCAGCACACAGGGTCGGCCGGAGATTCGGTTCGTCGCGGATCCGTTGAAGGCGACCCCAGCTACAACCGATCCGACGAAAAAGGTCAACGAGCTGTACGTCTGGATTGACAACAATTTGTTCGCAGCCAGTCCAAAGCTTCAACAGCTTCAGGACGTGGCCACACTTGTTCAGCAGGGAGGTTCCAGCAGCTTCACCTCGACTGCATTTCACAATCGCGTAGCGCAGATTTACCAGGAAGGCGCTGGGTTGGTGGTTGCGGCCAATCTCGAACGTCTGATTGAGAAGAACAAATCCCAGATGCTGAAGGGCGCTGATTCCGCCAAGCAAGCAAGCACTCTCGAACAACTCGGAATCCTGAATCTCAAGTATTTCGTTCTGGACCAGACGAACAGTGCGGGTAAGACCCATACCCAGGCGACGGTCTCGTTTAGCGAATCACAGCGCGGCATTCCTTCATGGCTGGCAGCTCCTGCTCCCATGGGTTCCCTGGAATACATTTCACCCGACGCCAACGTGGTCGCAGGGTTCGTGGTGAAGGATCCGGTGAGACTGGTTGACGATTTGCTCGGCGTCATTGAAACCGTTTCGCCTGACTTGCGGAAGAATCTCGACAAGCAACAGACGGATCGCGGTGTAGACATTCGCAAGGACATCGCCGCACCGCTGGGTGGTGAATTCGCCTTCGCGATTGACGGTCCGATTCTGCCGACGCCTTCGTGGAAGATGGTGTTTGAAGTGAACGATGCTGGACACCTACAGCAGACTCTCGAACGCATCGTCGCGGAAATCAATAAAGAAGCAGCCAGGTTCGGCAAGTCGGGACTGGCCTGGGAGCGGGCCGAGATTGGCGGCCGTGCCTATTACACGCTCAAGTCTACTGACTTCGGCGTGGAAGTGAACTACACCTACGTAAACGGTTATGTGGTAATGGGCCCAAGCCGTGCAATGGTCGAACGCTCGGTGCGTTCACAGGAAGCCGGTTACACGTTGCTGCGATCGTCTCGTTTCACCGCCGGATTGCCGGCTGACGGGAATGCAAACTTTTCGGCGCTGTTCTATCACAATCTGGCGCCGCTGGTGCAGCCGTTCGCAGAACGCATTGCCAACTCCGCCGGCAATCTGCCGGAGGAACAGCAGCAGGCAATTAAGGCGATGGCGGCCGACATGCCACCCACGCTGGCCTATGCCTATGCGCACGACGATAGCATCACCTTCGCTGCCAACACTGAAGGTGGTCCGTTTGGCTTGAGTCCGGCAAACATTTTGGGAATGCCCCACGCGTTGGAAATCCAAAATGTCTTGCAGCAGGGAATGAAGAAGTAATCGGGGTAGTCTCCCCCTCTCCGCAAGCGGAGAGGGGAGAGGCCATCGGCTCCAAAAAATGAAACTCGTCTCCATCTCTCTCGGCTCGTGGCTCCTGGGACTCGCGGCGATCCTCTTTACGTTCGTCGTAGTTGAGGGTGCAAGTCTCAGCGCGGCCGATGTCAAAGGCGCCACCATCACCTCCTTAATCGTTTCAGCTCTGCTTTTCTCGCTCGCGTATGCTCCGGCCCTGTTCTGGTTGCGCAAACGCCTGGGCGGCTGCCGTCCCGCAGCGCTTTTCCCGGTCGCTTCTGCATTGATTCTCAACATTCCGGTTTTTTTGATCGGAATTTTGGCAATCGGTAGAACTTTGGCGACGGCAGAAGCGTTTGCATTCATCGGTGCATTCATACTGATGGGCACGGCATTCGGCCTTGGCTTTGTTTGGAATTATCAGGACGGGGATATAAAGTCTGCACGATGGCGCTAGCTGAAACAGTTCACGAACAGGCAAACCTGCCAGACCCCACGAAATTCGCTCCAGTCATTGATCTCAACGACTTGAGCGTTAAGTTCGGCGGGAGACCAATTCTGCAAAACCTGCAGGGCGAACTTCGCGGACGGGCCATCGGACTGCTTGGACCCAACGGCGCAGGCAAGACCACACTGATTCACACTCTACTCGGCTTTCATCCTCCTTCATCCGGCACCGCACACATCCTCGGGCGCGACATCACTACCGACGCCAAGCAAATCAGATCGCTAATCGGTTACATGCCTGAACGTGATTCCTTCATCGCCAGGATGAGCGCTGTTCGTTTCGTGCGTCTCATGGGAGAGCTATCAGGCTTGCCGTCGGAAGCGGCGCTCGAACGCGCGCACGAAGCCCTGTTTTATGTTGGTTTGGGCGAGGCGCGCTATCGCAGTCTTGATACCTATTCCCTGGGAATGAAACAGCTTGCCAAGTTGGCGCAGGCCATTGTTCACGGACCGCGTTTGATCTTTCTGGACGAGCCAACTAACGGACTCGACCCGCCGGCGAGGCAGCGAATGATTAGGCTGGTGCGTGAGATTCGAGACAGCGGCAAAGCGAACATTGTTCTATCTTCCCACCTTCTGCGAGACGTGGAAGAGTGTTGTGAAGAGATCCTGATTTTGAAAGAGGGGCGGTTGGCCGTCTATTGCAACCTCGAGGAAGAACGAAAATCGAATCGCAGGTTTCTGCTGCTGGAGACTCGCGGCGATCAACACCAATTCGCCGAAGCGATTCAGGCCCTGGATTGCGAGTACGCCCTTACCGGCGATCACCGCGTCAAAGTGGTTCTACGAGAGGGCATTGAGGTGCGCGACATTTACCGGATTGCTTCCGAACACGACGTGCAAATCAGGCGACTGAGTTACAAGCGCGATTCGTTGGAAGACATCTTTTTGAAAGCAATGGAGAACGGCCATGGCGGTTCATGAGGTTACCTACAAGCCGTACCTGGGACAGCTGACGCCCGAGTGGAACCGTTTCCTGGTGATTCCACGACACGCGTTCCGCGACGTTTTCAAGTCCAAACTGTTTACGGCATTCTTCGTCCTTTGCTTCCTGCCTTTGCTGGTGGAAGCCATCCTCATATATCTCCATCACAACGTCAGCGCTCTGGCCATCCTGCAAGTGAATGTAAAAGAGCTGTTGCCGATCGACGCGTCGTTCTTTCAGACTTTCGTAAATCTGCAGGGTGTCTTCGCTTTCTTCGTTACGCTGTTGGTTGGCCCACCATTAGTCGCGCGCGATCTGCGCAACAATGCGTTGCCGCTTTATCTTTGCCGGCCGTTCTCACGTGCGGAATATGTGCTGGGTAAAATGTCCGTGCTGCTGATTCTGCTTTCGGCGATCACGTGGGTGCCGCAGTTGTTGTTATTTGCCTTCCAGTCGTACCTCGAGGGAGCGCGCTGGTTTATCGACAATCTTTGGATGGCGGGCGCCATCTTTATTGGCAGCGTGGTTTGGATACTGCTTCTGGCGTTGCTCTCCCAGGCAATTTCGGCGCTGGTCAAATGGCGTGTGATTGCGAGCGGGGCGTTGCTGGGCCTCTTTTTCGTTCCTTCTGTATTTGGCGAAATGGTAAACGCAATCTTCCGAACGCGTTTGGGAAGCATTATCAGTCTCGGTGCGAACATGACGAACGTAACGGCCGGACTTTTTGGCACGTTCCAACGCACCAGAACTTTCGTTACCGACTTTGATGGTGAGTCAGCGACACGCATCAGCATTACTGAGCCTCCGCTTTGGCTTTCGTGGTTTGTGTTGTTCCTGGTGTGTGCCGTGTGTCTGGCGCTGCTTTCACGGAAAGTGAAAGCCTACGAAGTAGTGAAGTGAATTTCGAATTGCGAATTTCGGATTTCGGAATGCGGAATTCGTATTTGTTCGAGGCGCTTCGTGACGGCAAGTCTCCGAGTTATTTAAATAGCTAGATGACTAAAGTATCAAAATGAATTCCGCAGTTCGAAATCCGCAATCCGAAATTCTTTTCGAGGATGTCTCCAAGTTCTACGGAGAGATTCTCGGCGTGAACCGAGTGAATCTTGAGATTGCGCCCGGGATCACCAGCCTCGTCGGGCCAAACGGGGCGGGGAAGTCGACATTGATGAATCTAATGACCGGGTTACTTCGTCCAAGTCGCGGGCACATTACGATTCTCGGAATACCGACCAATCAACCGGAGCAGCTGTTTCGCAAACTCGGTTACTGCACGCAGTTTGATTCATTTCCTCGAGGTCTGACAGGACGTGAGTTCATCCGATCTTTCCTGCTGGTACATGGATACGATCGCAAGAAAGCAAACGAGTTGACTGTCACCGCTTTGGAAAGGGTCAGTTTGCTTGACGCAGCGGATCGAAAGGTCGCCGCGTATAGCAAGGGTATGCGCCAGCGCATTCGACTCGCGCAGGCGATCGCGCACCAGCCCGAGGTGCTGATTCTCGATGAACCGTTGAATGGACTGGATCCGATGGTCCGCGCTGAGACGATTGCGTTGTTTAGAAAGCTAGCCGCCGATGGCCTTCATTTAATTATCTCGAGCCACATTCTGCATGAAGTGGACATGATGTCAGACCGGGTCATTCTGCTGAATAACGGATATGTGGTTGCCGAGGGAAACATTCACGGAGTGCGCGACGAGATGGAAGAGCATCCGATGCAGATTCTTATTCGTTGCGATAAGCCCTCGAAGCTGGCTTCGCAGGTGTTTGATCAGAACCACGTCGTGGAAGCCCGTCTTCACGATGACCGGCTTGGACTCTTTGTGAAGACCCGCGATGCCGACCGGTTTTACCTGCTGCTGAATCGAGTGGTCGCCGAAGGCGAAATCAACATCGAATCGGTAGCGCCGATTGACGATGATCTGAGCGCGGTTTACCAGTACCTGATTGGGACTGAAGGAGGTAGTGCCTGATTTTGGAGGGCGGCGGCCAAGGCGCCGCTTTCGCGCTCCATAAGACTAAGATAGGAAAATAAAACGCGGCGCCAGGCCGC
>JALZOO010000603.1 GCA_030913905.1 Acidobacteriota bacterium | reverse complement strand
CTATTTTTCTGGCGTGCCGGGGTGGCGGAATGGCAGACGCTACGGACTTAAAATCCGTTGACCGTAAGGTCGTGCGGGTTCGACTCCCGCCCTCGGCACCAATCAGTTCAACTGCGACCCAAAGTCTCGCTACTTTCACAGCGTACTCTTGTCTTCAGACTGTGTTTCCTTTTCGGCAAGTAGGTTCTGAATCATCCGCTCGGGACGTGACGTCGGCATCACGATCCAAACAACGCTGAAAGCGTTACTAGCTTAAATCCATTGGATTTTCTCGACTCTCGTTATTGATTTTAAAACTACACGCAATTAGGATGACTAAAGTTTTGATCCGAAACCATTAGGGCTTTTTTGCAATCATTCAAAAAAGAAAGAGGAGACTGAATTGAAAACAATATTTAAGATCGCGATACTCGCGTTTGCAGCCGTTTGGATGGCGGCTTGCGGCGCACCGACAACAAACACAAGCACAAATACGAATACCAACACTACCAAGCCGACCGCGGCGGCCCCGACAGCCGACGCCTTGCTCGCACTCGACAAGCAAGCCAATGAAGCCTTTATCAAGGGTGATTCGAAGTTCTTCGAGGGAATGCTTAGCGACAAGTTCGTTATGTACGGAGGCGGTCAGCGAATGGACAAACCGGCTGTTATAAAGATGATCGCCGGCAACAAGTGCGACGTCAAATCCTGGAACCTCGAAGACCCGCAGATGGCCAAGATCGATCGGGACACTTACGCACTTAGCTACAAGGGCACGTTTGACGGCACTTGTGCGGGAACCGACGGTAAAAGCATGAAACTGCCGAGCCCTGTACGCGCCGCTAGCCTATGGGTTCGCAGCGGCGAGAAATGGCTGGCCGTTTATCATGGCGAAGTTCCCATAGTTGACCCAAAGAACCTGCCTAAAGCCGCACCCGCAGCTCCGGCCAGGAAGGAAGAGCCGAAAGAGGACGACAGCGCTGCAGCAAACTCAGGTACCACCGCGACCAAGCCCGCAGCGGACCCAAACACGGAAGCCATGATGGCGATCGAAAAATCCCTCTGGGAAGCCTGGAAGGCACGCGATAACAAGAAGATCGAGGAGCTGACGATAGAGGGCCTTTCGTTCGTCAATGTGTTTGGTATGTATTTCGGGAACAAGGCCGACGCGCTGAAGGACTGGCAGGGAAACTGTGACATTACGAGCATCAATCTCACAGACAGTGTGGGAACGACACTTTCGCCAACAGTGGGCATCCTGACCTCTAAGGCTTCGGCTGAAGGCTCCTGCTATGGCGAGAAACTCGCACCGGTACCGATATATGCCACATCTGTCTATGTAAAGGATGGAGGCGCGTGGAAACTGGCGTTCGGTTTGAATCGCCTGGATTAGATTCGATTTTGAAATTCCAGCCACGGTCCATTGATGGGTCGTGGCTTTTTTCGTTTTTGGATGATCCTCATTTGACCGCAGCAAGAGTGGGCGTGAAGAAAGGACGCACCCGCTACCGCGTGGTGGTCCATATGAGAGCGAAGAATGAGTGTGCGTCGAGGGCGAGCCTACTGGCGTCGTTATTTCAGAAGCTAAGCGCACGACGCAACGGCGTCTGGGCGCGCCGACGACGACGGACGGCCGGAAAGAGTTCAAGCGTAGATGTAATTTTGAAGACAGTATCCAGCCTGGTGATTTCGAATACCCGCCTTATCTGTGGCGTTACGTTCATGAGTTCGAAGCGGCTTCCTTTTGATTCAGCGTGCTGACGCAACGCTAACATCATTCCCAAACCGCCGGCATCGACTGTAGTTACTCGCGCCAAATCGAGCATGACTGCGCTGACGTCTGGCAGGGCTTCTGACAATGATTGCACAGCATTGCGTAGAACCTCCGTTTCACCGTTCACAATTTGCCCTTGCAGACTCAGAACAGCGACGGTCCCCAAATTCCTTGCGTGTACTTTCAACATAACAGCCTCCCCTTGACTCGGTTAACGCTTATCCCGCCGTTCCGTTTCATTTTTCTTTCCTCGTCTACCAATTCCTCTACTAGTAAAGACGACTGAATTGGGATTCTGTTAACTCCTGATGGAAGGATTTTCCCGGCGGCGGTTCCATGAGGTCAGTACCATTCGCGGTAGCGGGTGGGTTTGGC
>JALZOO010000578.1 GCA_030913905.1 Acidobacteriota bacterium | reverse complement strand
ACCTACCTCGAACGAAAGATTTCGGCCTTCATGCAGGCGCGTCTGGGACCGATGCGGGTTGGTCCATGGGGCTTGCTTCAACCAATTGCTGACGGAATCAAACTGCTGACCAAAGAAGACTTCATTCCTGAAAAGGCGGATCGCTGGATCTTTTTCGTTGCCCCTTACATAGCGGTTGCCTCCGCGTTTATCGTGTTCTCTGTAATTCCTTTCGGTCCGGACTGGGCAGTAATTACAGACATAAACATCGGTCTACTGTTTGTGCTGGCAGTCTCGAGCGTCGGCGTGCTGGCATTGATTCTCGCCGGCTGGTCGTCGAATTCGAAATACTCGCTACTAGGCGCCTTGCGTTCCAGCGCTCAAATGATTTCCTACGAAGTGGCGATGGGACTCTCCTTAATCGGGGCCCTGATGTTCGCGCGCACGCTTTCGCTTTCCGGAGTCGTTAACGCACAAGCCAGCGACAGCATCTGGTTTTTCTTTTACCAGCCGCTCGGTTTTCTTATTTTTCTCGTCAGCGGCATTGCCGAAAACAATCGCGCGCCGTTTGATCTTCCCGAGGCTGAATCGGAATTGGTCGCAGGTTTCCACACCGAGTATTCCGGATTTCGCTGGTCGCTCTTTTTCATGGCCGAGTATGCGGCAATGGTGATCGTCTCGGCAGTGGCGGTGACCGTTTATCTCGGTGGTTGGTATTTCCCGTTTGTTTACCAGTTAACCGAAGCGAAGGGTTATCACAACCTGTATGTTATAGTCAGCCTTCTGATCTTTCTCGCGAAGTTAGGCGCGATTCTTTATCTGTATTTCTGGCTGCGCTGGACGCTGCCGCGCTTTCGTTACGACCAACTGATGGACATTGGTTGGAAGTGGTTGATACCGGCAGCGCTGATCAATATCGGCGTATCCGCAATGGCGATTTTCGTAGTGCAGGCGTTGGACGGCTGGCGCGGAATCCGGACGATTGAATCGCTTGCCCGTGGTTTGAATCTGACAACTACCGGAAAGATCTTGATGATTGTGATGGGACTGATTGGACTCGGTCTCACTGGTCTTATCCTGGCCCGACTCAACTGGCGTTCGCGTGACTTCAACTTGAAGAGCCAGCGCAGAAACATACGTCTGGTGAATCTGCCTCAGGGGAAGCCGGCTGTTGCGCCGGCGCCGATCGAAGGATAGGAACATTGCCAATTGGCAATTGCCGATTGCCAATTAACCGTCAATTTACTGGTGAGATCGTGACGGCGACGGATCGTGGATTGAATCGAAAATCGGAAATCGACAATCGGAAATTGGAAATGATCAGATGCCTCTAGTAAAAGTTCCCAGACCAAAGTTCGTCGATAAGCTCAAGCGCTTTTTCCTGGTAGACCTTTTGAAGGGCCTGAAGCTCACGCTCAAGTACAACGTGGGCGCACTCACCGACAGCGACTCAGTAGCAGGCAAGGGCATCTACACCGAACAGTATCCAAAGGTGCGGCCTGACGTGGCGCCTCGTTTCCATGGCGCTCCACGTCTCAACATGGATCCCGAAACTCACGACACGCTTTGCATTGCCTGCAACCTCTGCGCGATCGCTTGCCCCGAAGACTGCATCGACGTTATTCCGATGGACGTGGAGATTATCGTTGCCGGCAAGCCGCGAAAGAAAAAGGTGCTCGACGAGTTTATCTTCGACACCTCGCGATGCATGTTTTGCGCGCTCTGCCAGGAAGCGTGCCCGACGTGGTGTTTGGAACTGACGCAGGATTTCGAGTTGGCAACCTATTCGCGTGCGGGCTTCGTCTGGAACCGCGAAATGCTCGAGCAGGGACGCGAAACGGTCAAGTACACGCGCTGAAATTATGAACGATGAGCGATGAGCGATGAAAAGCGAATAGTTGACGCAGTGAGCAAATCTGACCTGCGACTGCGTACCCGCTCTTTCGCTCTCCGGATTGTTCGACTTTACACTTCACTGCCTCGAGCGGCCGAAGCTCAGATCCTGGGTAAACAGCTTCTTCGCAGTGGAACTTCAGTTGGAGCTCACTACCATGAGGCGACTAGAGCAAGATCCAATGCGGAGTTTATCAGCAAGTTAGAAGGTGGGTTGCAAGAGCTAGAAGAGACAATCTATTGGCTTAATTTACTGATTGATAGCGCGATTGTTAAGAAAGAACGGCTCTCGGAATTGTGTCAGGAAGCCGACGAACTGGCGGCGATTCTCGTCGCTTCTGTGAAAACCGTTAAGAAGCGTTCTTAATATTCATCGTTCAGAATTCATCAGTCATCGTTATGGTACTCTCGGGCTGGGAAGCAGTCTTCTTCTGGATTTTTTCTATCGCGGCCATCTTAGCAGGGCTCTTGACTGTGATGGCCCGCAACAC
>JALZOO010000573.1 GCA_030913905.1 Acidobacteriota bacterium | reverse complement strand
ACCCACGCCGCCCGCTGCGCGGCTACGTCGCGGCGGCACTGTTCGTGCGGATGTAGCGTTTTTTTTTGCGCGTAAAGCCGAGCTTCTTCAGCGTGGTATGCACCGCCACCAACGACGCCTTGACCTTGCTGCGGCCGCGCAGTTCGTGGAGTGTGGAGTCCGGGTGACACTCGACGTCCCGCTCCAGCCGCCAAAGGGCCTTGCCCGTGAACGCGGGTTTGCGGCCCGCATTCTGCGGTTTGGGCTTGACCGTGCCCGCGTCGCGGTACCGCTCCAGGATGTTCTGGACGGTGCCTTTGGGGACGCGGAACCGCGTGGCGATCTGCCCCATGGATTGGCCGTCTTCGATGCGCGCGGCCACAATGCGCTCGCGTAAATCGGAGGAGGTGGGTCTCATGCCTACAGTATACCATCGTAGGCGTAATAAATTAAAATGCTCTAGGCTAGAGTTTTGCGGTTATGCTGCGTGTTTGTATGCATAGGTATTGACCTTTCTGGTTTTTTCGCATGGGTGCATGTTTACAGGGGTATGCGAAAACCTTCGGCGTAGTATGGTCGTGCGCAGCAGTTGTTGCATGTCGGCGAAGCTGGGCGCGCGTTTGTGGCGGTACCACGGCATGATGCGAATGAGGGCGGGGTAGTGGCGATGTCCATGGTGACAGAACCAGGCGACGGTCAAGGTGTAGGCGACGAAGGCAAAGGGGCCGGTGCGTTGGACCGCCTTTTGCGTGCGGGCCTGGGAACGCTCGAATCCGCATTGTTGTTTGGTGTCGCGAAACGCGACCTCGAGCGACCAGCGTTGCGCATAGGTTTCCAAGATCGTGACCACGCTCATGTCCGGGTCCGTCGTGAAGAAGCTCTCGTCTTTACGATGGCCCTTGGGATCGCGCACCACGACAATGCGCAACGGCGCGGTCTTCGCGGAGTTGTACCACAGCGCCACGACGGTCTTGTAGCGGACGGCCACGTCTTTGCCGTACAGGCGCAGCGTTTGCGTGCGCCAGCCGTTGGAATTGTCGGCCATCTGTTGAGGAGTAGGCAGCCGTTCTCCTTTTTTGCGCGGGCGTCCGTGTTGTGCTGGCTTCGGCGCGCCGGGCAACGCGTACAGCGCAGCGCTCATGGGCAAGCGGCTGATGCACGAGGTGCGGGAAGGCAAACGGCGCGTGATGGATTTGCCGCCATACGCACTGTCGCCGACGAGGCGAATGAAGCGCTCGGGACCGAGCGCGTTGCGCAGCAGCTGCACCAGTTCCACGGCCAACTGCGGGCGGGTGCGATGGTCCTTGGGGGAAGTTGCCCCCGTCGTTTTCGATTCGTGTTTGCCCCGGCGCGTCTTTCCCGTGCGCGCCTTGCGGCTGCGGTACAAGCGCCAATACACCGGTACGGCGACGAAGCGTTCCACCAACGGCACGCGGATGACCAGGGCGAGCACGACCCAGTTATGCCCGAAGCACAGTGCGTTGGGCACGAAGCCCAGGGGATCGTGATGCACGTTGGCGCCCCAGATATGTTTGCCCGTCTTGCGCGCGATCGTGTCATCGACGACGACAACGAGAGGACCCGGTGGTGCAAACGCAATCACCACGCGCAGCAGCGCCGTACCCAGCGCATCCGGGGACCACGCCCCCTCGCTAAAAAAGCGATAGTACGTGGCAAAGTGTCTGGGAAAATCTCCCAGCGCGGCCAACGCCGTGGAGGTCATCGCGTGCATGCCGGCGAGCACCCATCCTTCGAGCAACACGAGAAAGTTTTGAAAACTGGGTTGACTGAACACACCCCTCACAGGTACAAGCATTGTTCGGAACGAATCCCGTTCCATGGGTCGGCCCTCCATCCTGTTTTTCTTGCTAACTACAAGATGTAGCGGTCGGCCCATTAAGTTCAACTATATATTGACGAAAAACCGCGAAACTCTAGGCTAGGCGTGCATGTAGCCTGACAGGTATTCCTTCACGCGTTCGGCTTCGGCCCTGAGCGATTCGTAAGCGGGTTGGGCCTCGCCGATGTTACCGGACTTGCCGATTTCCTCGAGCCTGTGGGCAATATCTTGAAGGCTGCTTGCGCCCATATTGCCGGCGGACCCTTTGAGCGCGTGGGCCGTGCGC